>DASXLG010000038.1 GCA_036496425.1 Terriglobia bacterium
TTGATCGTCCCGCCGGCAGGGTTCGAGGCGGTCACGGTGTATTTGTAGAGGTCTCCATCGGCTGTCTGAATCGTGAGCGGATTGCTCGTGATCAGCGGATTCTCGTTCGTCTGAAGATCGGGAGGAAGATCATAAGCAGCGTCGTACCGCGTTCCGCTAAATATCGTTCCATCGATGCCGGCGGCCGAATAGCCCATGCCGTGCTTTGCAAAGATCGTCCATATCACGGTACGGTTGCCGCCGTTATTGTCGGCCTGATCCGCCGAAAGAATCCCGTCGCGCGCATCCGTCATTGCCGGATTACACGGAGTGGCTTTCAAGCCATCCAGAACCAGCTTGTCTGTGGTAGCGGGACCCAGTGATTTTCGCAAATCCCACAACGTTGCGGTCCAGATCTCACCATCATCGTGCACCTCATATCCATGACTGCCTGTGCCGATGTCCTCATAAGTCAGTGGATATCCTTCGTAGCTGTACCGGCGTTGACCGGAAACGAAGTTCTGGCCGGAGTACCCGCCAAATACAGGGTTATTGAAATAGCTGATGGCAAAGTAGTCCGACCAACCCTCACCCATTCCGCCGGACTGTATTTTGGTAAGACAGGTCGTGCTTGTCTTGGCGCCCACCAGGCGATTGCTGACTCCATGACCGTATTCGTGAACGATGACCTGTCCGTCATAGTCCGCGTCCAGGTCATCTGTCCGTGAGGTTGTGTTTCGTGTAAATATGGCCATGCGCATCTTCGGAGGCATTCCCTCAGGAGTCGGACTGAAGTCCGCGTTGTCCATAAACCCGCCAAACTGCGCCTCGGCCATGACCGCATCATTACCGGCTCCGCCGTGTCCCAGGTTATCCGTTTGAAAATTCCCGGCAGCTTCGTTGAAACCCAGACCGTAGTAAAAGTCATGCGCGAGATTGACAAAATAGAACAGGCTCGTGACGGCGGCCGGTTGATAGCTTCTTGGATCGAGCTGAACGGTTCCGTCTCCGAACGGGAAGTTAAAAGTCTGATTCGTACTCAAGGCGCGGCCGGCCTGCATATTGGAGTTCGTCAGGGTATCGGGCTGATCATTACCATCGGTATCCAGGTAAGCGTCGACATTGTTGCCGGTGGTTACCGTTGCGGTTGAGGGGAGCCAGCTGTCCGGAAAAGTTACAAGGCTTCTTGTGCCGGTCGACGGAGACTGCGGCCACACATTGCCCTGAAACGATGAAACATACAGATTGTGACGAAGCAGGAGCGCTCCGGTTGCTGCATCGACAACCAGTTCGTACCAGCGCTGCTGATCCAGCTCGAGAAAAACCCGGTAAGCCAGACGCGCCGATGACGCGTTCATAGGAAAAACCGTCAATTCCGCCGTTATCGGGCTGTATCTGCCCCCGCGGGGGTTGGCGAATGTCGTCTTATTGTCCGTGCCTGGCATCACGGAGAGCGTTGCCGCCAGAGCGGTCCCGCTACCGGCAAAGGCCGCCCTGACCGCATTTTCGGGAGTCAGCCGCGCCGCCGTTGACACATTCAATCCGGGCGTAACATCTCCTGTTGCGATCTGGATGATTTCTCCAGCTTTATTCAAGGTGAATTTGATCTGGCCGTTGAACACATCGATGCCGTTGACAGTCTGGTTGAAAGCGACGAACCTCGCGCTATCCGTCGTGTCGTCAACAAGAAGCCGGAGGCCGTCGATTTCGGCCGGAGTCATGGGGAAAATGTCAGTGCGCCCCCTTAGAAAGCCTCTGGCTATTTCGGAGGCTGAAAGGCTGGAAGGAGCGCTGAGAGAATGCCCGTCGCGCAGATACAGTTTAGGCATTCCGTACTTGCTGGGAACAATCCGGGTCCCCTGCCCGGCTTCCTCAGGCCGCCTCGCAAATGCCGTCAGCGCAGCCGAGCGGCGGTCCACCACAGTTCTGGACTCGGCTTCCGAGGATGATGTGGTTGCCGCAAGCGCCGACTCGCGGATGTCGAAGTCGGGGAGAGATCTTTTCCCGCCGGTTCCGGACTGCCCCGCAGCGAGGGAACAACTGATGCCGAACACGATAATCCCGAAAATGCATCCTTTTAGCACAGATCCTCCGCACGAACTTCGAGGCGTAGCGGGGATTCTACCGGTCCATCGCTCGAATTGCATCCCAAATTATTGGTCTGTTAATGCTAGAGTCCTGCTCCGTCGTTAATGCTGGCATTGGGGAATAAAAAAGGGCCCATCCGCATTTGACGGACGGGCCCTTTCAGTTCAGCAGACGGCTATTGGCCGGAGTCGCAAGCCTCGGTAATGCAGATCGATTCGAGCGTACGGCCCATCGGGGGCGCCGGCAGTCCCGCCGCGATCAGCAGTTTGCGAATGAGGGCTCCCGCATCCGGATGAGGGATGGCGGATTGCACGCCGACGCGGACGAGGCCGTCCGCGTAGTCGACGGGTTCCCAGGTGTGAACGGCGAGCTTGCCGCCGCGGTTGTCTGTATTGCCGTAATCACGGACGTCCAGTTTCGCGCCGTGGTCGTACAGCATCTGAATCACAACAGGGCGGCCTTTGTGCGCAGCGCCGTGCAGGGCGACACGCCCGGTGTCGGCTTGAGCATTCGGATCGAGGCCAAGGTCCAACAGCATCTTCACGGCTTCTTCGTTTTCCTTGACGCCCCACTCGTAGGTGATGCCTTCGACCCAGCCGATCCCGGCCGCGACCTGAAGAGGGGTAACGCCAAGAACCGTATTGATCTTCGGATCGGCGCCGTGGGCCAGAAGAAGTTTCATCAGCACGACGTCGCCGGATTGCGACGCCCGGAGGAACGCGGTCGCGCCGTCCTCACTGAGCCATTGATTCGTGAACACGGTGCGCGTCTCGGTACTGTCCTTCATTCGGGCGTTTACGTCCGCGCCTTTGTCGAGGAGCAGCTTGATGAAATCGAGATGATCCATGTCCGGCTTGCGGACCGGATAATCGCCGCTCTCGATGTTGCGGTTGTCCGTCGCGATGTAAAGCGGAGTCCAGTTGCCTTTGTTGGCAAGATTCGGATTGGCGCCGTGATCGAGCAGGTAGGAGCCAAGCTTGTAGTACCGGTTTTGAGTCGCGACAAGCAGAGGGCTCCAGCCGTAACCCGACACCTGGTTGATATCGACGCCGGCGGCAAGCAACGCTTTAACCGATTCGACGTCGTTGGACCGGGCAGCGTAGATCAACGGCGTTAATGCGCCGCCGTCGTTCGGAGTACCTCTGCCGCGTCCGCCTCCGCCGCCGACTGCTGCAGCTGCATCGTCTCCCTGGTCGTCACCGGCGGCAGCATCACCTGCGGCCGCTCCAGCAGCGGCCCCGCGGGCGCCGCCACGGCCTGCAGCCGCGCCGCGCTGACCTGCGCCGCCGCGTTGTCCCTGGGCAGCCTGCGGCGGTTGCGCATTTGCTCCAACAACAGCTCCAGCGTCCTCGCGCGGAGGCAACGCGGTTCCAAATGCCTGGCCCGCAGCCAAAGCTGCACCTTGAGCGGCGACTTGTTTCCGCGGATCGTTCGCCTTGCCGAGCGCGGGTCCTTTTCCGCGAGGGGCGGGATTCGATCGCGCATTGATATCGGCGCCGCGCTGAATCAAAAATTGAACGGCCGGGGCATGCGCTTCATCCGCCGCCCACATGATCGGCGTTGTTCCGCGAGCCGTGTCTTTCGCGTTCAGATCCGCGCCGTGATCGATAAGGACCTTCATGGCCTCGACGTTGCCCGTGCGCGCTGCAGCCATCAACGGCGTTCTTCCCAATGGAAGGTGTTCATTAGGATCGGCGCCGGCAGCCAAAAGCGCGGAGATCATGGCGGCGTCGCCGTTGATGCCTGCAAGCCAAAGCGGAGTCGAACCCTCGCGGTTCGCCACCTTGACATTCGCGCCTGCGCGAATCAACAGGTCCGCCATTTCTTTATCGCTCTTGTAAGCGGCCCAATGCATGGCCGTGGCTCCATCGGGCTGCGGAGCGTTGACGTCTGCGTGTTGCTGGATCAGCGTCCGGATGGCAGCTTTATCGCCGCGCATGGCTGCATCTGCAACGTCGCTGCGTCCGGCGCCGATCATCGCTGCGGCGGATGCCAGCAGAACCAGTGCACAGACTCCCGTAACGTGTTTGAGGTTCATTACAGATTCTCCAACCGGCCTGTACTATCGCCGATGCTTTCGAGGTGAATGTCGTATTTGTCCAGGATACTCAACAGGAGATTCCCGGTGGGCACCTGCTTCGAGGGATATGCCAGATGCCGGTTCCCTTTGATTTTGCCGTTCAATCCGCCGACCAGCACGTGCGGAACGTCGTAATGCTGATGCTGATTCGAGTTGCCCATGTTGCTCCCGTATAGAATCAACGAGTGATCGAGCACCGTTCCGTCGCCTTCCTTGATCTTTGAAAGGTTCTCGACCAGGTGGGCCAGCATCTTGATGTGATATTGATTCAACTTCGCATAATTCTCGATGATCTTGGGATTTTCTCCATGATGGGATCCGCCATGGAAACCGAGCGTTGGCGCTTCGCTTGCCGGATACGTACGGCCGGTCAGGTCGCGCGCGAAGATCAGTGTGCCGACCCGCGTAATATCCGCCTGGAAGGCCAGGGAGAGCAGATCGAATTGCAGCTTGATGTGTTCGTCGAAGGTTTGCGGCACGCCGACCGGAACGGCCATGTCTTCCGGCGCGACCGTTGAGGCCTTCATCGCGATGTCCAGCCGGCGCTCGATCTCGCGCACGTTTTCGGCGTAGGTATCGAGCCGTCCGCGGTCCGAAACGCTCAGGTCCTTGCGCAGGCGCGCGAGGCTGCCGCCGACCGAATCCAGAATACTCTGATCGCGTTTCCGCCGTGCGGCCCGCTGCTCGACGGTGGTGCCATCGCCGAACATGCGCTCGAAAACCACTTGCGGATTCAGTTCCATCGGCAGCGGATCTGTCGGCGACGTCCATGAGATCGTGTTCGTGTAGACACAACTATAGCCTTCGCCGCAGTTGCTCGAGTTGGAGCCCGGATCCTCGACGGCCAGCTGCATGGACGGCATCAAATTACCCTGGCCGATCTTCTGCGCGATCATCTGGTCGATCGTGGTTCCCGCATACACATCGGGGCCCGCCGTTTTCCTCGGCTTGTTGGCGCACATGAATGCGGCGGCGACCCAGTGGTCCGCGCCGGTCGCTCCGGGAGGCGGCTCTGCGGAACGCGAATGCAGGCCGGTGAGCTGGGTCACATACTCTCGAAAGGGTTCGAGAGGCTTGTAGCAGAACTTGAAGTCGAAGTCCGTGCCCACCTTTTCCGGTATCCACCAGCCCGGGGCGATGCCGTGCGGCACGAAGCAGCCGACAAAGCGGGGTTTCGGATTGGCCGCCGTTTGTGCCAGCGCGGTCGCAGCCGGCACCATCGCGTCCAGGAAAGGCAGCGCCAATACGGCGCCCGCGCCTTTCAGTACCGTTCGCCTGGAAATGTGCTTCTTAGTGATAAACATGTTTTAATGCTCCTTATTATTGAAGGCTGCGCGCTGTCGCGCTTGCGCTTCGCGTATTATTACTAACGCGCCGCCGTTAGCGGGGCGGCTTTCATGTTCATCTGGAATGCAGGGCTCTTGACGACGCCGAGCACAAGAGACGAAAACTTATAATTGTTGGCCGACGCGTCGCGAACGATCGAACGAACCAGCGGCATGTCGGGATATTCGACGCCACGGCCGAGACCGTAGGTCAGAAGCTTCTCGGCAACGACGCGCATAAACGTATCCTGGCGTTTGACCAGCACGTCGCGAAGGCTCTTCACGCCGTCCACTTTCGTTCCATCCACGATGACGCCGCTGGCATCGATAGGCTGGCCTTCATCCTGGGTCCGCCACATACCGACAGCGTCGAAATTTTCCAGCGCCAGGCCGAGCGGCTCAAAGATCTGATGGCAGGTGTTGCACGTCGGATTCGAATGATGCGCTTCCATCGTCTGTCGCATCGTCGGCGCCTTCGCATTGCCGGTCGTGTCTGCCGCTTTTTCCTTGATCGCCGGAACGTTTGGCGGCGGATCCGGCGGGCTGACGCCCAGGAAAGTCTGCAGGAACCACTTGCCGCGTTGCACCGGAGAAGTGCGGGCCGCGTTCGAAGTCACTGTCAGCAGCGCCCCCTTGCCGAGCAGGCCGCGCCGCATGTCCATATCCGGGCCCAGCGTCACACGGCGGAATTGCGGGCCGTAGATATTGGGGATTCCATAGTGTTTGGCCAGCCGCTCGTTGACGTAGGTGTAATCGGCGGTCAGCAGGTCCAGCACGCTGCGATCTTCATGAACGACGCTGCCGAAGAAGAGTTCCACTTCGCGCTGAAATGCGTCCCTCAGATTGTCATCGTAGTCCGGGAACAGATTCACGACGGGTTCGCTCGTCTTCAACGAACGGACGCTGAGCCACTGTCCGGTGAAATTCGTAATCAGAGCCTCGGCGCGCGGATCGGCAAGCATGCGCCGCACCTGCTTCTCCAGAACGATGGGATCCTTGAGCTTGCCTTGAACCGCCAGGTCGATCAACTGATCGTCGGGGACACTGCTCCACAAAAAGAACGATAAGCGCGATGCCAGCTCGAGGTCGGTGATGCGATAGGCCTTCCCGACGGCAATACCTGCCGGCTCGCGTTCTCCGCGATAGACGAATTCAGGATCCGCAAGGATGCGCTGCAAAGCCGCTTCGATACCCTGATCGAAAGTGCCGCCTTCTTTCCGGCCGGCGAGATAGAAGTCCGTCAGCGACTCCATGTCCGCCGGCGTAGCGGGCCGCCGGAACGCGTGCTTTGTTAAAGTCGAGATGATGGTTCGGGCGCAGGTGTTTTCGTCCCGGGCCGTCGCCGGATGGCAGACAAAAATCTTCTGCCGGCTCGCTGTATCTTGCGCGCCCTGGGCATTGTATGGACCTTCGATCACGACTTGCCCGACGTGGGGATAGAACTGATATCCCGGGATGTCTCCGGGGGTGTTCATGGTGCGTTCGAACGGCCGGTTCAATTCCGTAGCTGGCAGATCATTCGTTGCGATGAAGGTTACGCCGACGGTATGCAATCCGGCCTTGAGCGGGATGCGGGGACTGCGTCCTCCGTTGCCGCGCGTATTCGCGATTTCCTTGTCCCAATCGAACAGCTTGACGCGCGAGCCGTCGACAGTAACCTCGAGCTGCTCCCCTTTGATTTGCCCGAGCACGGCCTGGAAGTATCCCGTGATGCCCGTGACTTTGAAGGTGTATTCGCCGTCTGCCGGGAAGTCATATTTGATCAGCATGCCGCCGCGGGTTCCGAAAGGCAGTCCCTCGACATGGAAGTTCTGCGCGGTATCCGGCGGAACTTCGAACACGCCCTGCGTTGGAGCCGAGACATCGCCAATCGCGAGCCGGCTGATTTTTCCCGCAGCCGAAAGATACGCCTCCATCAAAGCGGGCGACATCGTCAGAGCGCCGGCAATGTTGTCGAAACCGCGGGTGGAATCGTCGGGCGGAAGGAACTTCGTGGAGTCGACTTCGAGGCCGATCAGATCACGAATCGCATTCGCGTACTCGGTGCGATTCAGGCGATGGAGTCCGGGCGACGGAACGCTGGTGACGGCGCTGCGATCGAGTTCGTTTTCCGTCCAGACCACAAAGGCATTCAGGGTTGCGGGATCCGGACGCTTCATTCCCTTGGGCGGCATCATGCCCGCGCGCAGCTTGCGGACGACCTTCTCACCGATTTCCGCATGCTGGCCGATATGCGCAATATCGAGTTCATCCAACAGCAGGTTCGCCGTCTTCAGCTTGACGTTGTGACATGTCACGCAATACTGATCGAGAAGCGCACGCTGAGCTGTGGCATCCCGGGCGGGAGCCGGCGTATTCGCCTTCAGCGGCGTTGCCTGCGGCGTCGTTTGTTGCGCAGATCTGGCCACTGGGGCCGCCGTCCTGGTCGTTTGAGCGGACTGTGCAGATACCATGGCGACTGACATGACAGTCACGGCACCGGCCAGCAATAACTTGGTGTTCACAGGATCCCTCCGTCCTACACGCACATTAATGACATAGAAGTACTTATCTCTTTATGCCACCCATGGATTGAAGTCAAGAATTCTTTGAAAAAATGTCTTCCGGCGGTCACTCTATTTACTTGACGTTTTGCCAGACGCGGCGTTGTTGACTCCCGATCTTCAGGGTGTTACGTTCCAGGAGTTCTCGCTCCAGGGCCGGAGTGGCGAAATTGGCATACGCAGCAGACTCAAAATCTGCCGGTACTTAGTACCGTGGGGGTTCAAGTCCCCCCTCCGGCATCACCCCCAGAAATTCCGGTCTCACCGGGCGCCCGGAGGCCGCTGCGAGGCCGGGTTGCGGTTGTATTCCTCGGACTTTCCCAGCGGAATGGAGAGAGAATCCCACGAAGTGCCGCGGAACGATTTGGCAAGATAGACGATCTGACCGACGTGGTAGCTCGTGTGCGCCACAAGGCGCTGCAACGCATCGACCACAGTGAACTGCTCGCCGCGAATGCTGACCGTGCGGAAAAGATCCTCATCCTGGAGCGGCTCCAGCGCTGAAAACAGGACGGCCCAGCCGTCATTCCATCGGCTGAGGACCTCGGCACGGGTGATTCCAACGCGCGGTTCGAATTCGGTGTCGCGTTTCCGCCAGGACTTTTCACCGTCAGCGGTCAGAAAGTCTGTGAATCGCGACTTCAGGTTCCCGGCGATGTGCCAGACCATGACGGCCATGGAGTTGTTGTCGCCCGGCCCGCTCTTGCCGAACTCGTCGTCCCTCAGCTGCCGGAACGCCCCTTCCCCCAGGGCTTTATAGCGGCGCCATTCGCCTTCGAGCGAGGAAACAATCTGTCTCATTGCGTTCGCAGTGTATAACATCGATAGGGGAATGAGAGAAGCCGCCTTCCATTGGATCGCACAATGGATTTCACAATATGGATACGCCGGAATTTTCTCGCTGCTTGTATTTGGAATCGTCGGCTTGCCTGTGCCCGACGAGTGGCTGCTGACATTTTCCGGCTATCTGGTTTTCAAGCGCACGCTCGTGTTTGCTCCGACCTTCGTGGCCGCTTTTGCCGGCAGTTCGTGCGGCATCACGTTCAGTTACCTGCTGGGGCGGCTCTTCGATACATACGTCCTCCTGAAGTACGGCCGCTTCATTCATCTGACACCCGAGCGGCTGGCACGTGTGCACACATGGTTCGAGCGCCGCGGGCGTTGGACGCTCCTGATCGGCTACTTCATTCCCGGTGTCCGCCACCTGACCGGATACGTCGCAGGCGTCTCAAAACTCTCCTATGCGAATTTTGCTCTCTTTGCCTACACAGGCGCATTTTGCTGGGCCGCTGTGTTCATCTCGCTGGGTTACCTTCTGGGAGAACAGTGGAATCGGGTGCTGGAGAGCATCCATGAAACAAAACTGCTTATGATTGGCCTCGCAGTTGCGGCCGTGCTTGGATATCTGATTTTCAGCTACCTCCGGCGGCAGCAGAGACACGCTTAAGGTAAAAGGAGGAACCCATGGACCCGAGATATCCGATCGGCAAGTTTACCTGGAGTGGCTCGAATACATCGAGCCAGCGCGCCGAGCTGATTGAAGATATTACCCTCACTCCGCAGCGGCTGCGAAAAGCTGTCGAAGGATTAATGGAGCTACAGCTGAACACGCCGTATCGGGAAGGCGGATGGACGGTTCGGCAGGTCGTGCACCACTTGCCGGACAGCCATATGAACAGCTACATCCGATTCAAGCTGGCCCTGACAGAGCACGAACCAACGATCAAGGCTTATGACGAAGCGAAGTGGGCGGAACTCATCGACGCCAGGAACGCGCCTATCGAACCATCATTGCAACTGATGGACGGGTTGCACCGCCGCTGGGTCATGCTCCTGCAGTCTTTGTCGGGCGACGACGTTCAACGGAAATTCATGCACCCGGAACTCGGAGTCGTTTCCATCGACCAATACATCTCCGTGTATGCCTGGCACGGAAAACATCATGTCGCGCACATCACCAGGCTGCGCGAAAGACAAGGCTGGTAGAAGACTCTAGAAGACTCTATTGCAGATTGCATCATTCGAAGTTTCTGCATTTGAAATTTGAAATGAAGCAACCTCGAATGATGCAATTTCCAATAAGATCATTCTTTCGAATAGGGCTGTCCCAGAGCACGTGGCGCGCGGGAGGCGCCGATGAAACCGGCAAGCACAACCATCGTCAGAATGTAGGGAAGAATCTGAATGTACTCGACCCGCACATGCGGGATCACGCCCTGCATCTGGATCGAAGCGGCTTCCGCAAATCCGAACAACAGACACGCCAGCATCGTCTGAAACGGACGCCATTTTCCAAATATCAAGGCCGCCAACGCGATAAAGCCGCGGCCGGCAGTCATGTTGCGCGTAAACAAAGACGACTGCCCGATCGAAAGATATGCGCCTCCGATCGCCGCCAGCGCACCGGACAAAAGAACGCCGGCGTACCTTATACGAATCACGCTGACTCCTGCAGTGTCCGCGGCTTCCGGATTCTCACCGGCTGCCCGCAATCGCAATCCGAACGGGGTGCGATAAAGCAGATACCAGACGATCGGCACCAGCGCGAAGGCAATGAATACCGGGGCGTTCGGAATCAGGTTCGTGCGTGGAATAGGCGGGGTGGAGCCGGTTGTTTCAAACAGCGCACCGCTGAGCAGCGTGGGTACGCCGAGCATCAGAATATTGATGGCGGTGCCGGTCACGACCTGATCCGCGTCAAAACTGATGCAGGCCACAGCATGGATCAAAGCGCCAAGAAGTCCGGCCGCGATTCCCGCCGCTAAGCCGATCCATGGGCTACCCGCATAGTGCGTCACTGCCGCACTGGCAAAGGCGCCCGCCAGCATCAGACCTTCCAACGCGATATTGATGACTCCCGACCGCTCCGAGAACAATCCTCCGAGGGCGGCAAGGAGCAACGGCGTGGCGAACCGAACCGTCGAAAACAAAATACCGAACGTGAAGATGTCTTTCATGAAACGCGTTTACCCATGCGCCTCCGGAACAGGGCTTCCGCGGCGACGAAAAGGATAATGAGTGCCTGCAGAACGAAGACCAGATCTTTCGAAACGTGCTCCGTGAAAATGTCCACAAACAGCCCGCCGCGCGTGAGGGCTCCGAAAAACAGCGCAGCGAGAAGAACGCCAAGAGGGTGATTGCGTCCAAGCAACGCCACGGCTATTCCAGTGAAGCCGTAGTTTGCAGAAAAATCCTGGTAGTACCGATAGCGATAACCGAGGACTTCATTGACCGCAACGAAGCCCGCAAGACCGCCGGAAACGGCCATAGCCAGAACAATCTCCTTCTTTACGGAGATGCCGCCATATTCAGCGGCGCTCGGGTTCGAACCTGTCGCACGGATTTCGTATCCCCACTTCGTACGCCAGAGGAAAACATAGACCAGCGCGCAAGCCGCCAGGGCCAGCAGAAACGCAAAATTCAACGGCAACCGTGAGGGCAATCCGGGAATGAACCGGCCTAACCGGGGGATGTGCCCCGCCCCCGCTATGGCACGAGTCTCCAGGATGGGATCCCCCTGCTCCTTGAAATAAGACTGTGTCAGCGCACTCGCGATTCCTGCGGCAATGAAATTCATCATGATGGTATTGATGACCTCATGCGATCCGAAGCGCGCTTTCAAAACTCCCGGAATCGCTCCCCATGCGGCCCCGGCCAGTACAGCGATGCCGCAGGCCAGCGGAATCAAGAGCCACCACGGAAGACGGCCGAATTCAATTCCTGCCCATGCCGTCGCGAACGCTGCGATCGTCAATTGCCCCTCGGCTCCGATGTTCAGCAGCCCGCAGCGGAATGCGACCGCTACCGCGAGCCCGGTAAAAATAAGAGGAGTGGCATAGAAAAGCGTGTACCCGATGCCATCGGGCCACGACAGCGCGCTGCCGATAAGCAGCCGATAGGTGTAAATGGGATCGTCTCCAATGATGGCGACGACGATTCCGCCGATCACAAATGCAGCGGCTATCGCGATCAGGGGGAACAGGAGTTCGCGTGCGAGCTTCATCTGCCGCCTGTCATCATCAAGCCGATTTCCTCTTTTGTCGCTCGAACGGGATCCACTTCGCCGGCGATGCGGCCTTGATAGAGGACCATCAACCGGTCGGCCAGAGCCGTGACTTCCTCGAGTTCGGCAGACACCAGCAGGATCGCGCAACCGGCATCGCGCAAGGCCACCAGTTTTCGATGGATAAACTCGATCGCCCCGATATCCACGCCACGCGTCGGCTGCGACACCAGCAGCAGCTTCGGCGGCAAGTCAAATTCGCGGCCGATAATCAGCTTCTGCTGGTTTCCGCCGGATAGCGCGCGTACCGGTAGATCCGCGTTTGCAGGACGCACATCGAAATCGCGAATGATCTGTTCCGTGCGTGCGCGAATGGCCGGCTCATCCAGCAAGATACCTCCGAAATGCCGCACCGCGGGCTTCCGGTAGTGCACTCCAAGGATTGCATTCTCAGTGAGAGGAGAATCCAGCAGAAGCCCTCGCCGGTGACGGTCTTCGGGAATGTGAGCAATGCCCCGTTCTTTACGGGCCCGTGCCGGCATGTCCGTGATTGTGTTTCCATCAAAGAAAACCTGACCTGAGATAGCGGACGGATCCGAAAGACCGGCCAGCGCTTCAATCAATTCTGTCTGTCCGTTCCCCTCGACCCCAGCGATACCAACGATCTCGCCGGAGCGCACCGCGAAAGACACTTCACTGACGGGCCGGCCGCCGTCCGATTTCTTCACGGAGAGATTTCGCACCTCCAAAACCAGTCCCGCAGGACGTGCCGGTGTTTTTTCGACCCGCAACAGCACTTCCCTGCCGACCATCAGGCGAGCCAGCTCCGCCGCATTCGTTTCGCGCGTATTCCGTTGTCCGACAACGCGGCCATCACGCATGACGGTCACTTCGTCGGAAATGGCCAGGACCTCCTCGAGCTTGTGGGTAATGATGATGATGGTTTTTCCCTGTCCGCGCATCCGCCGGAGGATCTGGAAAAACTCTTCCACTTCAAGAGGAGTCAGCACTGCCGTCGGCTCGTCGAGGATCAGAATGCGCGCCTGCCGATACAGCGCCTTCAGCAGTTCCACGCGCTGCTGCTCTCCGACGGAGAGCGTTTCAACAATCGAGCGGGGATTGATCGCGAGGTGAAATTCTTCGGACAGGGCGGCAATCTGTTTCTCCGCTCCACGCACATCGAGAGCGGCGGCGGTGCCGGGCTCGGCGCCGAGAATAATATTCTCGGCAACCGTCATCGTGTCGACCAGCATGAAGTGCTGATGCACCATCCCGATTCCCAATGCGATCGCGTCGTGGGGGTTCTGGATAGATTGAATGTTGCCGTCGACCAGAATTTCGCCGCCGTCGGGCCGGTAAAATCCATAGGCCAGACGCATGGCAGTTGACTTGCCGGCGCCGTTCTCGCCGACAACAGCATGGATCGTTCCGCTACGGACGACGATATTGATGTGGTCGTTGGCGAGAACCTGGCCGAAGCGCTTCGTGATGTTTCGCAGCTCGAGCATTGTCTAGGACTGCGGCCTCATCACTCTCACTTCTCCATCGCGTTGGTGACTTTGATTTGACCGGCAATGATTTTTTGTTTTGCGGATTCGACGGCGGCGAGGGTGGAGACTGGGATCAGGCTCTTGTTAAAGTCGTCGAGAGAATAGCCGATGCCGTCGTTGTCCAGGCCGTAGCTGTGCACGCCGCCAAGCGGCCGGTTTTCCACGCGATCTTTCACGATCTGATACACCGCGTTATCGACGCGCTTGACCATGCTGGTGAGGATGAATCCCGGTTTGACCCAGTTCTGGTTTGAATCGACGCCGATCGCGAACGCCCTGGCACGTCCCTGACTGTCCTTGCCGTATTGCTCGACAGCGTCGAAGGCGCCGAGGCCCGAATTTCCGGCTGCGGCAAAGATCACGTCCGCCCCTTTTTCAATCTGAGTTTGCGCCAGTTCTTTGCCTTTGACCGGATCGTTCCATGCAGCATCCGTGACGCCGACGTAATTCGCAATGACGCGAGTCTTCGGATCGACAGCCTTGGCGCCCTCTTCGTATCCAACCTCGAATTTTCGAATGAGCGGAACGTCCATACCGCCGACAAAACCAATCGCGTGGCTCCTGGACGTCATCGCGGCGATCATTCCGACCAGATAGGAACCTTCATGTTCCCTGAAAACCAGCGAGGCGACATTGGGGAGCTGGCTTACGCCATCGATGATGGCGAAATTCAGGTTGGGATAGTCCTTCGCAACCGAATCGACAATGGGTGTCTGATTAAAGCCAACGCCGATTATAAGGTCATAGCCTCGTTCGGCAAACGCACGCATCGCCGGCTCCACGGAAGTCGCGTCGCCCGGCTCGACGTCGCGCACCACAATCGGAAGGTCCATGGCGGCGCGCTTTACGCCCTGCAATGCAGCAGCATTGAAGGAGTGGTCGTCTTTCCCGCCGATATCGAAAACGATCCCGACATGAACTTTCGAGGTATCGTCGGCGGCATATCCTGCCCGGTTGCAGCCCGTCAGAACGGCCGCACAAGCCATCAGAATCGCGGCAAACCATTTCATTCGCCGCGATTGTACATCACCTCATCTTCGTAATGCCGAGGGCTCGAATTCTCTTATGAAGGTTTGTCCGCTCGATCCCAAGCACTCGCGCGGCGCCGGACACATTCCAGTTCGTTTGCTCGAGAGCTTTCAGGATGCTTTCACGCTCGGCGGAATTGCGCGTTTCATGCAGGTTGGATGGCGCTTCACCCTCGGCTGCCAGGCGGATTTCCAAAGGGATAGAAGACGCCGTCAGACGATCTTCGGATGAAAGAATCGCCATTCTTTCGGTCGTATTCTTCAGTTCCCGCACATTTCCCGGCCAGGAATAGTTTTCGAAGAATCCGAAGACTTCGTCTTCGATGGCTTTGGGCCTGAAATTGTTTCGAAGGCAAAACTCGTTGAGGAAGTAATGCGCCAGGTCCCGAATCTCCTCCGGCCGCTCACGCAATGCAGGGGCACGAATCGGGACCACGCTGAGGCGGTAGAACAAATCCTCGCGAAACTTATTCTGGCCGATGAGTTCCTGAAGATCGCGATTGGTCGCAGAAACGACGCGGACCGAAACGCGGAACGTCTGTTCGCCTCCGACACGCTGAAACTCTCCCTCCTGAAGGACGCGGAGCAGCTTTGCCTGCGACCCCTCGTGAAGGTCGCCGACCTCATCGAGAAAGATGGTCCCCCCGTCGGCCAGTTCGAATTTGCCGCGCCGGGCAGCAACGGCGCCGGTGAAGGCGCCCTTTTCATGCCCGAACAGTTCGCTCTCAAGCAATTCAGCCGGTATCGCGGCGCAATTTACTTTTACGAACGGCCCGGCCGCAAACGGGCTCTCGCGATGAATGTGTTCCGCCAGCAGCTCTTTTCCGGTGCCGGATTCACCGCTCAGCAAAACACGGGCATCCGATCTGGCGACAAGCGTGGCCTGTTCGATCGCCTGCCTCAGCGCGGGGCTGGAGCCGATCATTTTCGGTCCTTCCCCGACCATCTCGCGATAGCGCTCGTTCTCGCGCTTCAGACTCGCCTGTTCGAGCGCGTTTTTCAGAACGATGAGAACCTTATCGCGCGACAAAGGCTTCTCGAGAAAATCGAATGCGCCCGCGCGCAGGGCCTGCACGGCATCGGCGATCGTCCCGTGACCCGAAATCATGATGGCGGGAACATGCAGCAGCGGCAGCAGGCCGATTCCGCTTCCGTCGGGCAACCGGACATCGATCAGGCACGCGTCAGGCCGATATTTACTCAAGCGCGCCCGAAACTCGGCGGCGTTCGCGCAGACCAGGACGCCATAACCCTCGCCTTCAAGAATCATCTGCAGCGATCTCCCGATGTTCGGCTCATCGTCGACGACAAGAATCCGTTTAGCCGGCACTATTCCGCCTTCGGCAGCACGACACGGAATGCCGCTCCGCCAAGTTCGCTTCGGACGTGAAGGATGTCGCCGCCATTGAGCAACGCACTTTTGCGGGTGATGGAGAGCCCGAGGCCCATTCCACCCTTCTTGAAAGTGATTGTCGGTTCAAACAGAGAACGCATCGCCTCTTCGCTGAGTCCAGGACCCGAATCATGAATTTCGACGAAGACTTTACCATCGGCGGTCGTGGTTACGGCCAACACATGTCCCGCTTCGCCTACCGCCTCGGCCGCATTCTGCAGGAGGTTTGTCACGATACCTTTTACCTGATCTGCGTCCGCAAATGCGCGGGGAGCGCCCGCCGCCAGCCGGGTGTCGTGCGAAACGCCGGAACGGCCGGGCTTGAGCAACGAGAGCCGCTCCATTACCAGCGCATTGATATCCAGAACTGACGGCCGCCGTTCCGGCTCACTCGAAAACTCGGAAAACGCCCGCACTCGCCGCTCAAGAGACTCGATCTCTTCGACAACGATCTGCACCGCGCGATCCATGAACTGCCTATCGGTCTCGGTCTGCCTGGCGGCGATTTCTTCCACCGTCAGACGAATCGGCGTCAGCGAATTCTTGAGTTCATGCGCCATTTTTCTCGCGAGAAGCTGCCAACTGGCAATCTGCGTCAGGTACACAAGCCGATCGCGGCTCTGCTGCAGTTGCTCGGCCATGTTGTTGAATGCGCGGATGGCCTGTCCGGTTTCGTCGTTGCCTTTGGCCGTGAGGCGTACTTGAAGGTTTCCGGAAGCCAGGTCCGAGAGACCACCCGTCAGTTCCTGAATCGGCCGGCTGATTCGATGAGCGAGATAGATAAGAGACGCCAGCGCGAACAACCATACAGCGACGACAAGGACCAGGAGCGTATTGATCAAACCGCGCCGGAGATCTCGATTCTGGGCCTCGGTGACGGCTTCTCTCGCATTCCGATATTCGTCCGAAAGCTGTTGCATCCGGATCGAGCCCAGATCCCGGGAGTAGACCAGAACGCCGTTCGCACTACGAACCAGATAGTCGATGCGGTTGCCACCCTCCCCGGATTGAACGAAGCGTTCGGGTTCTGCACTCTCCCAGAACTCCTGCACCGGCGGGGGCCAGTTCTGCATGGCACTCGTGACATAGCGAGTGGCGGGACTGCGGCCCGCGAGCGCATCTTCTTTAAGGTCCTGCCGCGCCTGCTGATAAAACTCACGGGCTGTCTGTTCGAGCGACTTTGAAAGCTGATCCAACTCATTCGTGGTGGTGTAGGCGAGGCTGCGGTCCAGTAAGGCGGTGGCAATCCAGAGCGTCGCAGCGAGCGGGACGACGGTGGCCGCGAGGAACGCGATAATGAGTCTTCTCTGAAGCAAAAGCTTTTTGCCTTGGTGGCTTACCTCTTTTTTAAATCGGAGAGCCGCAGCGGTCCTATCTCTTCCGTGCCGTGAACCTGTTCTCCACGGGTTCGCCGGCTGAAGATATCAACCAGGCTGCTCAGCGAGAAGCTGGAATTGTCTGCCGGGTCTGCGGGGCCGCCGGATTCCTCGGCGCGGTAGTCCAGGCGGATCCAGAATGCATCCTTCAGCGGCAGAACACCGACGGGCATCGAGACGTTACTGATACACCATGCTTCTGCGGCGGCGGCCGAGAGATGTGAAACCGATTTCGGAGGGCCGCCCAACCTGGTGACCGCAAATTTCTCCTCCCACAGATCGTAGCTGACGGCGAACCGCTCGGCCGAACGGCCGAGCGGTTTGCCGGTGCGATCGGGACGCAGCGTGATGTCGAATTCATAGTTCACCGTCGCTCCGTCATTCAGACGTTTAAGCGCTTCGCCGGTGAGAAAATGGATTCGAGAAGCGACGATGCGCAACTGATCGCCCTCGATATGCGCGGTCAGCGACTGCGCCGCCGCAGCCGTGGTAAGCGCGCTCAGAAGCAAGAGCTGTAATACGGCTCGCTTCAAAACCGGAACCCCGTTGTAAAAACAGGCTCCACGCGGCTCGAACGGATCGGGAATCCCAGCTCCATGAAAAAAGTGTGGCCGCCGATTCCGAAACCTGCCGAATGCCTTGCGATGATCGGCATTCCGGAGTTTCCGACCGCTCCTACGTCATAAAAAATGTGGAAACCCGAGCGGATCTGGCCGACATGAATGCCCTGGTCGGTATTGATGTTGAATTGTCCGATCGAGGGCTTGCCGAAGCCGTACTGAACGGATCCGTAAAGCATCCGATTTCCGCCCGCCGGCGCGATATCGAATTTGTTCCATCCCCGAAGCGTGTCGGTGTTCCCCAACGAAAAGCGTTCGAACATGGGGGCGTTTCCGGAAAGGTGGCCGCCAATGAACGAGAACGACAACTGATTCTTATTCTGGCCATACACGTATTGGGCGTGCAGCACATGACGGGTGTAGATAAAGTCACTGTCGAGCTCGTGATTGCCCGCGCGGAAGTCATAACCGGCTTCAACCTTGTGGCGGTCCTGTGCCGCGTCCGCCCAGACATTGTGAAAATTCAATGACGCCGTGACCGCGCCGGCATTCGCGTCGTGTATCGCCGGGTATTGGATCTGCATCCCGGAAAGACTTAGACCCGCAGTCAGCCGAAGCCGTGGATCGAACCCGAACGTGATACTCGGATCGAAGGTGTTGCGTTCGCGATCGATGCTGTTCCTGTCGGCCAAAACCGTGGATGGCTGCCAGCGTTCGTGGTAGCGCGCATAGCGTAGCGCGACGCCGAGATGGTCGGTGCCCACTTTTGTATTCTCATATCCGAAGGAGAACCCGGCAAACCGTTCGAGCAGGGCGTCCTGATCGTCGGCAAAACCCAGAAGGATACGATTGTTCTGGCCCATGTCGATCGGAAGCGATGGGTCCAGGCTGAAGTTCTGCTTCGAGTGGTAGACGACCCGATCCGGCGGGATATCGAGTTGCGGGATCAAGCGCGCCTTCTGAATCTCGTATATCAGGACGACATGCTGGGGATCGCTGCCCTTTGTGACCTTTTTCTTGACGGTATAGGAGGGCTGCAGTTGTCGACTGATCTCGTGAAGGATCTGATCCGCTTTGTCCTGGTCGAGCTTCTCGCCGACAAGCTTTTGCATCTCATCCTGGATCGTCTGATGGAGCTTGGGATGGTCAGCCCCTTCAATATCCACACGCTCGACGGTGTAACGGGAATTGACGTTTGCCTCGGCGTGCGGCCCGGCGCCTTGTTTCTGAATAACAAAGAGAAGCTTGACCGAATTGCAATCGCTACCCGGAGCGAGCCTGGCCGCCGCCGTGAATGCGGGGCTTTCGGCCTGGATTCGCACGATCAGTTCATCCGCGGCATTCTGGTCGTAGGGTTTGCCCGTGAGCTGATGTATCGCATTGCGCAGGTCCTCACTGATCTCACCGGCGTCGACACCCGAGATCCCGGCGCTCTCGACAATCCCTTTTGGATTGACGCCTTCGGGCGCCTGCTGCGGTGCAGCCAGGCCGGCAAAACAGGACAGGAAGAAAACAATGGAGAGCAGAATCGATCGTTTCATGGCGACGGCTTTAGCAACCGCTGCGCCATTGTATAAGTGCTTGATCCCGCAAAGAAGACCCGTTGCCGTACTGTGATTGCGTTTCACACTGTGAAATTCATCAAACTGTTTGCCAGCGGTTCCGCTCTCAGGTCAGAATGAGCTCATGTGGACAACTCGACGGCGCTTTCTTGTTGGAGCCGCGGCGGCGCTGCTGGCGTTTGCCGGATCGCTCAGTTTCATATCGAGCCCCCGCGTTGCGGGCGATACTCTGCCCGCGCAACTCAGCGATGAAGCCTTCTGGAACCTGGTCAACGAATTTTCAGAAGGCGGAGGCTATTTCCGCTCCGACAACTTCGTCTCGAATGAAACGACGTTTCAATATGTGATCAAGGACCTCAAGAAAACGACGCCGGGCGGGGTTTATCTCGGCGTCGGGCCCGATCAGAACTTCACGTATATCGTCGCGCTGCAACCCAAAATGGCGATCATCTTCGACATTCGCCGCCAGAACGCGATGCAGCACCTGATGTACAAGTCGCTGATTGAAACGTCCGCGGATCGAGCCGAGTTTCTGTCCCGATTGTTTTCCCGCAAACGCCCGCAAGGTCTGAGCGCCAAATCGACGTCCGAAGAACTCTTTGCCGCGTACGACAACGTCGAAGCGGATCGGCTGATCTTCGAGGACACGCTGAAAGGCATCAAGAAGGACCTCGAGGAGACACACAAGTTCAAACTCTCCCTGGATGACGAAGGCAACATTGAATATGTCCTGCGCGCTTTCTTCGCCGGCGGTCCGGACCTGACGTACAACGGGATCGGCGGCGGCAATTTCGGAAGGGGCCGGATGCCTTCGTATGAAGAGATCATGCAGACCACCGACGCCGAAGGCACGAACCTCAGCTACATGGGCAGCGAGGAGAATTACAAATCGCTGCAGAATCTCGAAAAGAACAATCTGATTGTTCCCGTCGTGGGCGACTTCGCCGGAGCAAAAGCCATTCGAACCGTTGCGAAGTATCTGAAGGATCACGACGCGCACGTCACCGCTTTTTACCTGTCCAATGTCGAACAGTATCTGTTTCAACAGGACGACGACTGGAGCAAGTTTTACAAAAACGTTGAAACGCTGCCGCTGGACTCCACAGCCACATTTATTCGCTCGGTCTTCAATGGTGTCGCCGCGAATTCGCAACCCAGCGGCTATGGTTTGCGGTCCGCCTCCCTGCTCTCCTCGATTCCCGATCTCTTAAAGGCTTTCGGCGCGGGGGAAATCCAGAGCTATTACGACGTGATCAACATGTCGAAATAGCGGGGACATCAGGCCTGAGACTCTCCTGGGGCAGGCGTGCGGAGCCGGTTCTTCGAGCCGAGGCGAATCCCGAGGCGGTCGAGATAAAGGTAGACAACGGGCGTCGTATACAACGTCAGCATCTGGCTGAAGATCAGGCCGCCGATAATCGCAACGCCCAGGGGACGCCGGAGTTCGGAACCTGTTCCTGTTCCGACGGCCAGGGGCAACGCTCCGAGGAGGGCCGCCATCGTGGTCATCATGATGGGACGGAAGCGCAGGAGGCACGCCTGATGGATGGACTCGATCGAACTCCTGCCGTCATTTCTCTCCGCGGCGAGCGCGAAATCGATCATCAGGATGGCGTTCTTCTTGACGATCCCGATCAGCAGAATGATTCCGATCAGCGCCATGATGCTTAACTCGATTCGAAACAACAGCAGTGCGAGCAGCGCTCCCACGCCGGCGGACGGCAACGTGGAAAGGATGGTGAGCGGATGGATGAGGCTTTCATAGAGAACACCCAGCACAATATAGACAGCCAGCAAGGCAGCGGCGACGAGAAACGGCTCATTGGCGACGGACTCTTCGTAGGCCTGGGCCGTCCCGGTAAAACTTCCGGTTATCGTTCCCGGCATCCCGATTTCCAGTTCCGCCTGCCGAACCTCACCGACGGCGTCTCCGAGGGCGTAACCCGGAAGCAGATTGAACGAGATGGTCGAGGACGGAAACTGTCCCTGGTGGCTGATCGACAACGGTGTGGTCGAGCGGTCATACCCGGCAAATGCGCTCAGCGGCGCCTGTCCACCGCCGCTTGCCGCGACATAGATGTATTTCAAGGCGTCCGGATTCTGTGAAAACTTCGGATCCACTTCCATGATGACGTGGTACTGGTTCAATCCCGTGTACATGGTCGATACCGGCCGTTGCCCGAACGCATCGTACAACGTGTTATCGATCGCCTGCTCGCTGATGCCGAGACGGGCGGCCGTTGAACGATCAAAATTCAGCGCGAGCTCGAGCCCGCTGTTCTGCTGATCGCTGTTCACATCCGCAAGGCCGGGCAGGGTTTTCAATTTGGCGTAAACCTTCGGTGTCCACTTGGTGAGAGCTTTCAGATCGTCGCTCTTGAGGGTGTACTGGTACTCCGCGTTCGCGGCCCGGCCGCCCACACGCACATCCTGGACTGCCTGGAGATAGAGCGTGGCACCCGGAATCTTCGACAGTTGCCGCCGCAATCTGCCAATGATCTGATCGGCGCTGGCCTTGCGTTTATCGAGGTCCTTCAACGAAACGAACATGCGGCCGGTGTTTGCCGTGCCGCCTCCACCCGTGAACGCGATCACATCTTCAACGGCCGGGTCCTTGCCTACTGCAACGGCGAATTCTCTGAGCTTCCCGCTCATGGTCTGAAAGGAAGTGTCCTGATCGGCCTGGATATTTCCCGTGAGGCGGCCGGTGTCCTCTTCCGGGAAAAAGCCCTTCGGCACGACGAAGTACAGGTAGACGGTGAATGCTATCGTTCCCAGCGTCACCAGAAGCATCAATGCCTGATGGCGCAAAACCCACCCGAGCGTCGTCTCATAGAAGTCCAGTATCCATTGAAAGCCGCGCTCGCTGAGGCGGTAAGCGCGGCCGTGGCGGATTTCACTTTCAGGCCGGAGCAGGCGCGCACACATCATGGGTGTAGTGGTGAGTGAAACGAGCAACGACACGCCGATCGCAACGGAGAGCGTCACGGCAAATTCGCGGAACAGGCGGCCGACGATTCCCCCCATCAGCAGGATCGGAATGAATACCGCGATAAGCGACAGACTGATGGACAGAACTGTAAAGCCGATTTCCTTCGCCCCTGTCAGCGCGGCCTGAAGCGGTGTCTCACCCTTCTCGAGATACCGCGTGATGTTCTCGATGACGACGATCGCATCGTCGACGACGAAACCGGTCGCGATTGCCAGCGCCATGAGCGACAGGTTGTCCAGGCTATACCCCGCGAGGTACATGACACTGAAGGTACCCACGAGCGACACGGGCACCGCGACACTTGGAATGAGAGTTGTCCTGAAATTGCGGAGAAAGACGAATACGACGAGCACGACCAGAATGATGGACAACCCCAACGCGATCTCGACATCGTGTACGGATTCCCGGATCGTGATCGTCCGGTCGAGCACGACAGACATATGAATCGCCGGAGGTATCGACCCCTGGAGCGTCGGTATCAGACTGCGGACGCGGTCTACAGTCGAAATAATGTTCGCGCCGGGCTGCCGGAAGATGATGATCGGAATTGCCGGTTGGCCATTGACGAGACCGAGCGTGCGAATGTCTTCCACGGAATCCGTGACGTTCGCCACCTGTGAGAGCGGGACCGCAGCTCCATTCCTGTATGCAATCACGAGCGGCTGGTATTCGCTCGCTTTCAGGAGCTGATCGGTCGCGCCGACCTGCCAGGTGCGTCCTTCATTCTGGAAATTCCCCTTTGGCGCATTCGCATTGGCATTGGTGAGCGCGGTCCGGATGTTTTCCAGCCCGAGTCCGGCGTTGTTCAACAGCGTGGGGTTCACCTCAACCCGCACGGCAGGCAACGCGCCTCCTCCGACGATTACCTGCCCGACGCCTTCGATCTGCGAAAGTTTCTGCTGAAGGATCGACGAAGCGGCATCGTAAATGCGTCCACGGTCGTAGGTATCCGCCGTAAGCGACAGAATCAGGATCGGCGCATCCGCCGGATTGACCTTGCGATACCTGGGATTATTCGGAAGATTGGCCGGCAATTGGCTTCGCGCTGCGTTGATTGCGGCCTGAACATCGCGGGCGGCCGCATCGATGTTCCGGCTCAGATCGAATTGCAGGACGATGCTCGCCGTACCGAGGTTGCTGGATGAGGTCATTTCGTTAACGCCGGCAATTCGGCCGAAAAACCGTTCCAGCGGCGTGGCGACCGAAGACGCCATCGTCTCGGGATTTGCGCCCGGCAGCGACGCAGAAACCTGGATCGTCGGAAACTCCACCTGGGGCAACGGAGAAACCGGTAACTGGGTGTACGCGAGCGCGCCGGCAAACGCGACCGCCGCAGTGAGCAGCGTGGTAGCGATCGGCCGATGGATGAATGGCGCGGAGATGCTCACGCAGCCTCTGGATGATCCGGAGAGATTTCCGCATGGCCGCCGTCCGGCTGATGCGGCTTCCTTCCGCCGAATCGAACCGCCAAGCGGTCGAAAGCCAGATAAATGACGGGTGTCGTAAACAACGTCAGCAGCTGGCTGACGAGTAATCCGCCGATAATCGCGATTCCCAGTGGCCGCCGCAGCTCGGCGCCTGTCCCGCCTCCGAACGCAAGCGGAATACCGGCGAATAAAGCCGCCATCGTCGTCATCATGATCGGCCGGAAGCGCAGCAGGCTGGCCTGGTAGATCGCCTCTTCGGGAGGTTTTCCTTCGTTGCGCTCCGCATCGAGCGCGAAGTCGATCATCATGATTCCATTTTTCTTGACGATGCCGATCAGCAGGATGATTCCGATCAGCGCAATCACATCCATCTCCTGTCCAAAAAGAAGCAACGCCAGCAGGGCGCCGACTCCCGCCGACGGCAGCGTGGACAGAATCGTGATCGGGTGAATATAGCTCTCGTACAACACGCCCAGCACGATGTAGACGGTGATAAGAGCGGCCAGAATCAGCGTCGTTTCATTTGTCAGCGACGTCTTGAATGCTTCCGCGGTGCCTTGGAAACTGCCCGTCATGCCGGCCGGCAGGTTCATATCCTTGATCGCTTCATCGACCTGGCCGACCGCTTCACCCAGCGAAACGCGAGGCGCAAGATTGAATGAAAGCGTGACAGCCGGAAACTGCCCCTGCCGGTTCAGCGCCAGAGGCACGGCCTGGCGTTCCAGACGCGTGAATGCGCTGAGCGGAACTGCCGCCACCGGGGCGGCCCGCGGCGCAGTGACCGAGGACGTCGGCGTACGCGACGCGCCGGGTGCTCCCGTAGAGCCGCTCGTGCCGGTTGTACTCGTCGTGTTGGCCGTGCTTGTGGGTCCAGAGCCGGCCGAGCCGATGCCTATATTCGTGGTTATGGACGGAACAGGCCGGACATAGATGTTGGAAAGATCCTCCGGCGCCTGCTGAAACTGCGACGCGGTCTCCAGGACCACACGGTACTGATTCAGCTGCGTGAACATCGTCGAAACCTGCCGCTGTCCGAAAGCGTCGTACAGGGTGTCGTCTATCATCTGCGGCGTGATGCCGAAGCGTGATGCCGTGTTCCGGTCGATGACGAGTCTCGCCTGCAGCCCCCGGTTCAGCTGGTCGGTTGCAACGTCACGCAATTCCGGCATCGACTGAAGCTTGCCGACGATTTTCGGCACCCATTGGTCCAGCTCATTCATGTCCGGATCCTCGAGGCTGTACTGGTACCGCGTGCGGCTCACCCGGTTTTCCACCGTCAGATCCTGAATCGGCTGCATGTACAGGTGGATTCCTTCAACCTTCGAAAGTTCCTGTTGCAGCCGGGGAATGAGGTTGACGGCGTAATCTTTTCTATCACTCAGCGATTTGAGGTTGATCTGGATCGTTCCGCTGTTCAGCGTGGTGTTCGTCCCATCGACTCCGATGAACGACGACAGGCTCTCGACCGCCGGATCCTGAAGCAACGCGCGCGCCAGAGCCTGCTGCCGCTGCGCCATCGCGTCGAAGGAGACGCTCTCCTCGGCTTCGGAAATTCCGAGAATCACGCCGGTGTCCTGGACAGGGAAAAATCCTTTGGGGATCACCAGATACAGGAGAACGGTCAGCACGAGCGTGCCCGCGGCCACCAGCAGAGTCAGGACTTGATGGTCCAGCGCCCAACGCAGCGTTCGCCCGTAATAGGCAATAATCGATTCGAACGCATGCTCGGTCTTCTGATAGAACCAGCTCTGCTCCGCTTCCGGTTTGTGACGTAAAAGTCTCGCGCTCATCATCGGCGTCAGCGTCAAGGACACCACCGCGGAAATCAGGATGGTGATGCTCAGCGTCACGGCGAATTCCCGAAAGAGCCGGCCCACGACATCCGCCATGAACAGCAGCGGAATCAGGACGGCGATCAACGACACCGTCAGCGAAATGATCGTGAAACCGATTTGCTCGGAACCCTTTAGAGCGGAATCCAGCGGCTGATCGCCTGCCTCGACATAGCGCGCGATGTTTTCGATCATCACGATGGCGTCATCGACGACAAACCCAGTCGCGATCGTCATGGCCATGAGCGTGAGGTTGTTCAGGCTGTAACCGAGCAGATACATCACACCGAACGTACCGACAAGCGACACGGGCACGGCGATGCTCGGAATGACGGTCCCGGCCAATGTGCGCAGGAAGATAAAAATCACGAACACAACCAGCAGGATGGTCAGTATCAATTCGAACTGAACATCTTTCACAGAGGCGCGGATCGTATTGGTCCGGTCCGTGAGAATCGCAATGTCGATCGATGACGGAAGGGTGTTTTTAAGCTGCGGAAGCAACGCCTTGACCCGATCGACGACCTCGATAATGTTCGTGCCGGGCTGCCTCTGAATATTCAAAATGATGGCGGGAGTCGTATTCATCCACGCCGCCTGCTTCATGTTCTCGACGCCGTCGGTGACCGTAGCGACATCGGACAAAACCACCGGCGCGCCGTTGCGGAATGCAACGATGAGCGGCCGGTAGTCCGCGCTGGACAGAAGCTGGTCGTTTCCGGAAATCGTATACGCCTGCTTCGCTCCGTCGAGATTGCCTTTTGCCTGATTCACATTGGCCGCAACGATCGCCGAGCGGAGATCCTCCAGGCTCAGCGAATAGCGCGAGAGAGCCGTCGGATTGGCCTCAATGCGGACGGCGGGCTTCTGTCCGCCCGAGATGCTGACCAGACCGACGCCGGAGAGCTGCGAAATCTTCTGGGCGAGCCGGGTATCGGCGAAATCCTCGACATTCGAAAGCGGCAACGTTTTCGAGGTCAGCGCCAGTGTGATCACGGGGGCATCCGCCGGATTGATCTTGCTGTAGACCGGGGGGTTCGGCAGATCTCTCGGAAGAAAATTCGATCCTGCGTTGATCGCAGCCTGAACTTCCTGTTCAGCCACGTCGATACTGAGATCGAGGGCGAACTGGAGCGTGATGATCGAACTCCCGCCCGAGCTCGAAGAAGTCATTTGATTCAGCCCGGGAACCTGGCCGAACTGGCGCTCGAGCGGTGCTGTGACGGATGAAGCCATCACGTCGGGGCCGGCGCCGGGATAAAACGTGACGACCTGAATCGTCGGATACTCCACCTCGGGAAGCGCGGAAACCGGCAACTGCCGGTAACCTGCAATTCCCGCGAGCAGAATCGCGGCCATCAAAAGCGATGTCGCGATCGGCCGGAGGATAAAGATCCGCGAAACGTTCATGGGCTTATCGGTTGCCGCTCGGTGACTTTCATTCCCGACTGCAGCTTATCGACGCCTTCCGTCACCACCGTTTCATTTGCCGAAAGACCTTTATCGATTTCGGCGATATCGGCGTTGATCGGTCCAACGACGACGTTTCGCGTTTCCACGGTGCTGTCTGCCTTGACGACGAATACAAAAGTGGATTGCGGGCCGCGCTGAACCGCCCCGGATGGAATAAGGACAACTCCGCGGTTTACATCGACAAGCAGTCTGGCATTGACGAACTGACTGGGAAACAGCGCATTGTCTTTGTTCGGAAAGGTCGCTTTGAACCGGACAGTGCCGGTGTTGACGTCCACCTGGTTATCGATCGTCAGCAAGCTGCCCGACGCGATTTTCTTCTTGAAGTCCCGGTCAAAGGCGTCGACGGCAAGCGTCCGGCCGGCCTGTAACTTTTGATTGACGGTGGGAATGCTGTCTTCGGCGATGTTGAAAATCACGGCGATCGGCTGCAGCTTTGTGATGACAGCGATGCCGGTGGTGTCGGAGGCGTGCACGATATTGCCCGGGTCGACGAACCGCAGGCCCATCCGGCCTGTAACCGGCGACGTGATACGCGCATACACGAGTTGAAGCTTGGCGTTTTCGACGGCGCCCTCATCCGACTTCAAGGTAGCCTCGTCCTGATGGACCAGCGCGACCTGCGTGTCGTACATCTGTTTCGGTACGGCATCCTCGCTTGCCAGGGCTTTGTAGCGCTCCAGGTCGACTCTCGCGTTCGCCAGAAGGGCCTGATCATGGTCGAGTTGCCCCTGGGCTTGCAGGAGCTGAACCTGAAACGGACGTGGATCGATTTGCGCGACGAGATCCCCCGCCGAGACCATCTGGCCTTCCCGCACAGGCATGTCCATGAGCTGTCCATCGACACGCGTCGTGAGTGTGACGGTCTCAAAAGGCGTCACCGTCCCAAGACCCGTCAGATAGATCGGCTGGTCCCCGGTCTTCGACATCGCAGTCACGACGGGTGTGGACGGAGGAGCAGGCGGCGGGGCGGACTTCGCGTTCTTCTGATAGTGGCTGAAGACGACGACCACCAGAACAAAGACCACCAGGATGGTGAACCGCCGCAGCCATCGTCGTTGATTTGCAGTCATCAGTGTGGAATACCGATTCCATTCCTCGCCTCCGCAACATCACGGAAGACACGGAACAGAAGCGGACCGCGGGAGTAGCTGCAAATCACCCTCCAATGTCCATAAAAAAAGCCTTGGCGAACGAGTTGCAGCGTTACGGTCGTGCGCTTGAAGCTCGTTCTACTGGGTTTCTTCGCTTTTTATCTGGCGGTCTCGGCGCAGGAAACGGTAAGCCCCGTGAGACTCAAACCCGGGCCCGTGGAGCATGCACTCTCCGTCAACGTCGACCGGGTGAACGTTCTGTTCACCGTATCGGGTAAAGGCGGCAAACTCGTCACTCACCTTACAAAGGATGATTTCAAAGTCTTCGAAGACGGAAACCCGCAAGACATTTCGAATTTCAGCCGTGAAAGTGATCTGCCGCTGAACATCGGCCTGCTGGTGGATACGAGCGGGAGCGTCTGGGGCAAGCTTCGATTCGAGCGGGAGGCGGCCACAAAGTTTTTTTATTCCAATCTTCGGCGCGGGCGCGACAAAGCGTTCGTGATGGCTTTTGATTCACGCGCCGTTGTCCTTCAGGACTTCACGGATAATCCGGCAACGTTGCAGCACGCAGTTGAACACATGATCGCCGGCGGATCGACGGCGCTGTTCGACGCCGTCGCCGAAGCTGCCAGGCAGAAACTTGGAAGACAGTATGGCAAACACGTCCTGATCGTCCTCAGCGACGGCCTCGATAACTCCAGTCACACCGACCTGGCAGGGACGCTGGAAGCCGCGCAGAAGAATGACGTCGTGATCTATACGATCAGCACAAACCGCACGGAAGGTCTTCAGCCGGAGGCTCCCGCGCGTGGAGACGCCAATCTCAGCCGGCTGGCCGAGGAAACCGGCGGATATGCGCTGTTTCCGAAACGGCTTGAAGATCTCACCGAGGCATTTCACCGCATCGGAGAGGATTTACGCGCCCAATACAGCCTCGCCTACGGCCCGACGAATTCGAGCCGCGACGGAACATATCGCATGATCGATGTCGTCCCCTCGCACAAGGGTTACACCGTGCGTTGCCGGCACGGCTACTTCGCGCCCGGAGTACACTCTTAAAGGATGGACGGCCAGACACGATCGAATATCCAGCCCGGCATACGAGTCCGGGTGGTGGAAAAGCAGAACCAGCGCACGGGCCAGCTGACCGAGGGCGTCGTTCAACGCATCCTGACGAATTCTCCGAATCACCCGCATGGAATCAAGGTCATGCTTGAAAACGGCATCGTCGGACGCGTCAAAGAAATTATCAGGTAGGGCCGGAGCCTTCGGCGAGAATCATGCTGGACCGGGCGCTTTGATGCCTCAGCGCTTTCGCCGGAGCGTACTCGACAGAATCGGACCAGGCCTTTGCCAGTTCGACGGAGGGAAACTCGAGAATCACGAGCCGCTTCGGCGACCAGTCCCCTTCGAGTGTTTCCACCTTTCCGCCGCGCACCAGAAACCTGCCGCCATATTTGACAACTGTGGCGGGGACCATGGTCTTGTAGATTTCGTATTTCTCGGGATCGAGGACTTCCAGATCGACGATGACATAGCCAGGCATCTTTTCCTCAGCCTAACGTGGTAATCCGGTTCATCAGTCTCGCCTGTGTCGGAGGAATCGTAAACCTGAATCTTCCATTTCATGGTTATTCACCCGCTGGAGAGTCCTTCGCAAAGGAGATTCCGCGGTAAACCTAAGAAATTTCATCCGCCTTCCGGATGCATCGAAAAAAACCTGGAATTTCTTCATGGAATTAAGAACGGAGATTTTATTAATCCCGCCGGACTAATCCCACTTTGCAATTCGAGAGGCTTTCAGCGTGCTGCCGCTGAGTACGCCGTGGATGGAGATCGTTTCGCCCGAATGGAAGTCTTCAAGACGAAGATTGTCGACGCCGTCCTGGAAGAGCGTGCTGTCGGTCGTGATGACCATGTATTCATTGGGAATCAAACCGTCCTGGACCGGTCTGACGGACGAATTTCTCGCGGCATGTCCCGGCAATAAGACCGCGATGCCCGGCATTCGAACGGAAGGCACCCTGCCGGATATCCTCTGCCAGAGGCTTTCCTTGATCTCGGGCACAATATGCAGACTCTGACCTTCAGAGCCGCGAATTTTCAGTGTTCGGTTTTTCCCATCGATTCGTAAGATGCGGCCGGTTGTCGCAATCGGCATCGGCGGTGGATCCTGATTGAACATGTCCGCTGCAAAACCCGAAACCGTCATCAGCATAAGGATAGCGATGCAGAGGGTTCGATTCATGGCAAGGGATTATACCCTCAAATTGGGGGGAAGTTTATTGGAGGTTGCATCATTGGAGGTTTCTGCATTTCATACAATTTTGACTGCAAACCGAGCCAAAACGCCTGCCGCTCAGGGCTGATTTCCGACTGTTCGCCCGAAAACCGGCTAGTTGTGAGAAGCCCGTCCCGCAGACTTGGGGCTGGGAGGTTCCACGACCATGCGCTTTCGATCGTTATTGGTTGCAGCAGCCGTTCTATTGATCTGGAGTATTTCCGCTTTCGCTCAGGTGCCTCAATTCGAAGTGGCGTCTATCCGGCCGTCAGGACCGATCGGCCAGATCAATACCGGTATCAACGCGGGCGTTCATATCGATGGAGCGCAAGTTCGGTTTACGTTGTTCAATCTCATTTCGTATATCGGCTATGCGTACGACGTTCCTCCATATCAAGTCCATGGGCTGGATTGGATGGGATCGGCCTGGTTCGACATTTCCGCTAAAATGCCGGACGGCGCCGACACAAAGCAGGTCCGCGCAATGCTGGGCTCGCTGCTGGAGGAGCGCTTCGGGTTGAAGGCACATCGTGAAAGCCGGGAGTTTCCCGTATATGCGCTCGAAGTCGCCAGGACTGGACTCAAAATGAATGAACTGGCGCCCGATCCTGCTCTCGACCTCGCCAGGCAAGGCGGTGAAAATATATCGATGAAGATCCAGGGGAATGGCGGCACTTATGACCTTGGCAATGGCGCATATTTTGCGGTCGGCGAACAAGGATTCGAAGGGAAGAAGCTCACGATGCGGACGTTGTGTAAGGTCATCCGGCCGTTCCTCGATCGCGACGTCGTCGATATGACGAACCTGAAGGGCACGTATGATTTCCAGCTACCCGTCACATCGGAGGACCGTATTGCAATGATGATACGTTCGGCCGTCAATGCAGGAATGGGCGCGACACTCCCTCCGCAAATGCTGCGGTTGCTGGACAGCGCATCGGGAGATTCTTTTGCGGAAGCGCTGCAAAAGCTTGGGCTCGTGCTTGTGCCGCGGAAGGCGCCGTTGGAGGTCGTCGTCGTCGATTCGCTGCAAAAGACACCGACAGAGAATTGAGATGAAGCGCATTATCTTCCTGAAACCGTTCTTTTGGCCGCGCATCAGCACACTCAGAGAACTTCCGCTCGCGCTGCTGCAGATTGCGATCTACGGAGCTCTTTCGGGGCCTATCGTCGGTTACTTTTTCATCTGGCTGATGAGGCCGCCAGGAATCTGGCATGTCACGCTCCCCCCGGGCGCGTTTGTCGGGTGGCTCGTGTACGCAAGCCGGTCCGCCATCCTGTACGTCGGCATTTACTATCTGACGTTGGGCGTCTCGATCGACTACAGCCGGCGCCGGTACCAACCCCGTGGGCTCAAGCTCGGTTTGCTCTACGGCGCCGGCTGGGTTGTGGCCTTGTTCCTGACGGCATGGATCACGCCGGGCACCGAACAATTCCGCCAGAAATTCCTGGCGATGTTTGATGGAGATTCTTTACGCGTCGTCGTTGTAATGACGATTCTTTTCGCGCTCATCCGCTTGTTCCGGAGCAGGCTCGAGAAAGCCAGGGCCGAGAAGGCCGCAGCCGAAGCACTCTCTCAGGTCAAAGCACTTCAGGCGCAGATCAATCCCCACTTCTTTTTCAATACGCTGAATACGATCTATGCGCTGATCCCTGTAGATCCGCCGGCGGCGCAGCGGACCGTCGCTCTCCTTGCGGACATGAGCCGGCATGCGTTCGCAACCGCCCAGGCGGATCTGATTCCGCTTGCGCAGGAACTGGATTTTGTGAAGGCTTATCTGGAGATTGAAAAAGTACGGTTCGGGCAACGACTGCAGTGTGAGATGCCCGGCACGGAGACGGCCGCAGGCATTCATGTGCCGGCCCTTATTGTTCAGCCGTTGATCGAAAATGCCATCCGGCATGGAATCTCGCGGCGTATGGACGGCGGTAAAGTTGCCGTGGAGATCGACCGAAAGGGCGATTCTTTCTCGGTAACCGTCAGGAACCAGTGTGACGCTTCGCCGGAACGTTCCGCGTTGTCATTCTTTCGTGAAGGCCACGCGCTCGAAAACATCCGCGAGCGTCTGCGCATCCATTATCGCGATAAGGCGCTGCTCACCATTTCGTTTCCCAGCGTCGATGCGGTTGCCGTCACGATTACAGGCCCTCTCCAATGATTCGATCTCTGGTTGTAGACGATGAAAAAGTTGCCCGCGAACATATGGTCCGCCTGCTGGCGGACTATTCCGATGTGACCACCGTCGGCACGGCTTCCAACGGTGTGGAAGCTTTGCAGGCGATCTCGGACTCCACTCCGGATGTCCTATTTCTCGACATCGAAATGCCGGAAATGAACGGGTTCGACGTGCTTGCCCAGCTGCGGACCGCTCCGCTTGTCGTTTTCGCGACAGCCTACGACGAGTATGCCGTTCAGGCATTCGAAGCCAACGCGATCGACTATCTCCTGAAACCAGTGCAGCCATCCCGCCTGGCCAGGACGATCGAAAAGGTACGAGTCACGCTCGACAAACCACCAAAAGACTATGAATCCCTGCTCCGGCGCGCCCTGTCGCAAATCCGGCCCGGACCGCCTGCCAAGCTTGCGGCCCGGCGAGGCAGACGGATCGTGTTGCTGTCCCCGAGGGAGATTCTTTACGCGCGGATCGAAGACGATATTGTGTTCTTTTATTCGCAAAGCGACCGGTTCGCAACCGACCGTACCATCACAGAGCTCGACGAACTCCTGGCGCCGGCAGGATTCTGCCGGATCAGCCGTTCTACCATCGTGAACCTCGCTTATGCGCGGGAGCTCTTGCCTTGGCTCAACGGCACGTGGAAGTTGAAACTGGCCAACAATACCGAACTGGACGTCAGCCGTGAGCGGGCTCGCGACCTCAAGTCGCGAATCGGATAATCACAATACGCAGGCAAGCGCCGGCGGCTCAAACTGTCATCATGGATGGACGCTTTCCGAAGGCAAAATCAGTGATGCAGAAAGGTGGGGCGCACACCGGGATTCCCGAGGGTCTGGGTCGCTCCACACTCAGTTTTCCCTCGGCTTTGATATAGACTCTCTGATGCGTCAGGGGAGTTCTATTTTTCAACGTTTCTGGAGGGTCCAATGCAACGACTGCGTATATTTTCTGTACTGCTGGCCATCGTGCTCCTCACAGCCTGCGGCCAAAAGGATTCGAGTCAAGCGGCGCCGGATTCCACCGCGCCCCATGCCAATGTTGTCCTGCGTGACGGCACCAGGCTATCGGGTACAGTCACATCCAGCACTCCGTCCCAGATCACACTGAATCTGGATAGCGGCGGCACACGCACGGTGCTCACGAAAGACGTCAAAGCGCTCAATTACAATGACACAGGAGACGCCGCCGGACCGGCCTCTTCCAGTGCAGCGGCAGCGCCGGCGCCTACGCCGCGAGCACGACCGAACATCGCCGCAATTCAGACCCAGACATTTGTAATACCCGCCGGGTCGGAAGTGTCGGTGCGCAATGACGAGACGATCGATTCATCGAAGGCGTCCGAAGGCCAGACGTACGCTGCGGAAGTAACCGGCGACGTACACGATGCCAACGGGGCTGTCGTTATTCCGAGCGGAGCCAATGCTCAACTGATCATCAAGTCGGCATCCAAGGGCGGACGGTTCCGAGGAGCATCCGATCTGGTGGTGGACCTGCAGTCGGTCTCGGTGGAAGGACAGCAATATGCCGTCAACTCCACCGATCTCGAGGAGAAAGGAAAGGACGGCGTCGGCAAAAACAAGCGCACCGCAGAATTTGTCGGAGGCGGCGCCGCGCTTGGCGGAATCATTGGAGCCATCGCGGGCTCAGGCAAAGGCGCATTGATCGGAGCGGCGGCCGGCGCGGGTGGCGGCGCACTCGGGCAGGTTTTGACGAAAGGCAGTTCGATCAAAATTCCAGCGGAGACGACGATGACTTTCAAGCTGGATCAACCTGTCAGGATCGTCGAGCAAAAGTAAGAGACCTTGGAAATTTGAAATTGGAGGTTCGAGATTGGAAATTGAAAATTGGATTTTCGATTTCCAATCTCGAACCTCCAATTTCGAATTTCCAATTAGGTCTGGCCTGCCTGCAGCCTGCACCACGTTCCAACCCACGTATTGTTCTACATAATACCCATATGATAGCCGTTCAGCCCCATTCCGGCCGCACCCACCTGCCTTAAAAGTCTTACATTCTCGACCGTAGGCGAATGCGGTCGTCGCGGTAAACGCGATTTTGTTTGTGTCGCGGTGTTTAGTTCAGGTTCCCATTTTCCGCCAGCCTTTTCAGGGCGTCCCCTGTCACGCGGAAGATCGTCCATTCATCCATCGATACAGCGCCGAGGTTTTTGTAAAAGTCGATCGCCGGTTTATTCCAGTCCAGGACCGCCCATTCGAAACGTCCGCATTTGCGCTCGTTGGCAATTCTGGCGAGTTCCACCAGCATGGCGCGGCCGAATCCCTTTCCTCGCATTTCGGGAATCACGAACAGATCTTCCAGATAGAGGCCGGAGCGGCCGAGGAACGTGGAGAAATTATGGAAGAAAACCGCGAAGGCGACCGGTTGCTCGCCCGCATAACCGAGAAGAACTTCGGCAGCGGGCCGGGGACCGAAGAGACTCTGGCGCAGGGTCTCTTCGGTCATGACAGCCTCATGCGACAGCCGTTCATACTCGGCAAGTTGCCGGATGAACGAAAGAATCACCGGAACGTCGCGTTCGGCCGCCTGCCGGATTTGAAAGGCGCTACTCAACCGTAACGTGCGTTCGATCGTCTGCAGTGACGGTCTTTTTGACGTCGTAAACCCCGTGGCACCAGTCCCGATACTTCGGCACACGGCCGCGGACGACATCGAAATAGAGATGGCGCAGCCGCTGCGTCACGTCTCCGATTTTGCCGGTTCCCACCGTGCGGTGATCGACACGCGTGATCGCGCTGATCTGCGCGCCGGTGCCGCAGAAGAACATTTCGTCGGCCAGATAAAGCTCGGTGCGATCGATCGGCCGCTCCTGGACTTCCATCCGGAACTCGTCGCGAAGCAACTGAATGACCGTCCGGCGCGTGATGCCTTCGAGCACGTTGTCTGTAATCGGAGGTGTACACAGCACGCCATTGCGCAGCATGAAGAAATTCGCGGCCGATCCCTCGGAAACGTGGCCGTCGCCGTTCAGCACGATGGCTTCATCGAAGCCGGCGCGCACGGCGTCCGTCTTGATGAAAGCGGAATTGACGTAGGCGCCCGCGATCTTGCCGCGGGCCGGGATCGAGTTGTCGTCAATCCGGCGCCAGGAAGAGACCGTCACGTGCATGTTTTCTTCGTTCTTGTTGTACGAACCAAACGGCATGACAACGATCGTTGCGTCGGCGGTCAGGTCGTGAACGCGCACACCGATGATCTCGTCCGAATAAAAACCCAGCGGACGGATGTAAAGGTCTTCCTGGTAGCCTTCCGTCTGGATCAAGTTGACCAGCCCGTTCGTCAAATCGTCGCCGGAAAAGGGCAGCTCCATGCATAGCAGTTTCGCGGATTGCAGAAACCGCCGGAAATGGTCCTTCGGCCGAAAAACGAACAGCTGTTTTTCGTCCTTATTCCAGTAAGCACGGAGACCCCCGAATACCGCCGTTCCGTAATTCATGGCATGCATCAGCACGCCGAATTTCACGTCCGAATAAGGAACGATGCGGCCCTTATGAAACACGAAATTTGGCAACGAAGACACGGTTTTCACCTCAATTTTATTGATCAAAAGTCCGCAATCAGTCTACCACACGGACAGGCTCGGGAGCCTGCCGCGGCTCGACCTGGAAGGCGAGCAGGCTGACCAGACCGACGAAGAAGGCGGCACAGTAGAACGGCATTCCGTGGTTGATCCGTTCAAAGAGTGAGGTTGAAACCAGAGGCGCCAGGACCCTGGAAACTCCAGCAAACGTCTGAGCGATACCCATCGTGAGGCCGATTTCGGCTTTGTGAGAATGCCTCGACATCATCGCTGTTGTGGCCGGAAACAGAAGGGACGTCCCGATCGGCACCAGGGGAACAATAAACGCCAGCGACCAGAGACTCGGCGCCATGGGATAAGCCAGCAAGCCGAGGATCAATATTCCGGCGCCGGCCCGGATCGACCCCGGCTCGCCGATCCGGTCCACGATCGGACCGATCAAGGTGGATCGCATCAGAACCGAAAAGAATCCGACGTACAGGAAGACATATCCGATGGTTTTTTCGGTAATGCCGAAGTCCTTGTTCAGATACAGCGCCAGCACCGACGAAAGGCAGGAAAATGCAAACATCGCGACCGCGTAAATCAAGGTCAGGCGCTGCACCTGGCCTGTCGGGTTCCGGAGCACCGACCAGACTCCGTGCCAGACCGGTTTTCTCGGCGGGACCTCCGCATTTTCCGGCTTGGATTCCGGCAGCCATTTCCAGGCGCATATGGCGTTCGTCAAGCACAGGCCCGCCGCAATGTATCCAGGCCACTGCTGCCCCCAAAACGTGGCGAAGGACCCGAGCACCGGTCCGACCATCGTGCCGACGTTCGTCCCCGCGGAAAGCCATCCCAGGGAACGTGCGCGATCTTCCGGCGGGATGGTATCGCTGACATACGCCTGAAGGACGCCGGTGGTTCCGCCCCCGAGGCCCTGCACGATGCGGCACAGAAACAAAAGCCAGATCGAATTCGCAAAGCCGAATACCGCGAACGCCACAGTCGACGCGGTGAGCCCGACCAGCAACGCGGGCCGCCTGCCGTAACGATCGGATACGCGGCCCCACAGCGGAGCCGAAATCAGCTGCGCAATAAAGAAGGAGGAGATGATCGCGCCGATCGTGATGTCCGAAGCGTGGAACTTCAAGCCGTAGAATGGGATCAGAGGGAAAACCATGGCGCCGCCGATCATGTCGACCGTGGCCACGGCAATTAAAACCGTCAAGCGCTTGAATTGATCCGATTGAGCAGGCATAAACTAGCATTATGCACGATCAACACATCCAGGCGGCCCTCCGCCACCTTTGCCGGCGGGATCCCGTCATGCGGAAAGTCATCAAGGAAGCCGGCCCGTTTACCATGCGCCCGCATCGCAACCGCTTCCGGGCATTGGTCTATTCGATTCTCGGCCAGCAGATCTCCGGCAAAGCTGCTTCGGCGATAAGAAAGCGGCTTGTGGACCATCTGAAACCGGAAGAGATCGCGCCGCATACGATCGCGCGCCTCACTCCGGAAACCCTGCGCAGTCTGGGCATTTCGAGCCAGAAGGCGAGGTATCTGCTCGATCTCGCCGGCCGCGTCGCCGGCGGCGAAATCCGCCTGGATCGGATCGGGCGGCTGCGTGACGAAGAAGTCATCGAAACGCTGACTCAGGTGAAAGGAATCGGCGTCTGGACCGCCCAGATGTTTCTTATATTTTCGCTCGGCCGCCTTGATGTTTTCCCTCACGACGACCTGGGCGTGCGGGTCGCCATCCGCAACCTATATGGTCTGGATGAACTGCCCAACAAGGAAATCGGCCACCGGATCGCCGCTCCCTGGCGGCCGTATGCCAGCATCGCCAGCTGGTACTGCTGGCGCAGCCTGGAATTTAAGAAGCCCGACTGACACCTCTTGTGCTTCTTGTGGTTCCTTCCCTAATCTGTTCGCTTGAGAACCTTCAAATTGCGGCCGCTCCAAATCGTCACCGCATCGTTTCGAAAGTTCTACGAGGATGACGGAACTTTCCTGGCCAGCGGGCTGGCGTTCGGGCTTTTGTTTTACTCGGTTCCCTTTGCGCTTTTGACCGTATCCGTCCTGAGCCTCACGATCGGCCGGTCCGACGCGGCACTCGCATGGTTGCGCCGCTTATCCGCCAACATGATTCCCCACTCCCGCGACACCTTCGACAATTTCGTTGCATCGATTGTTGCAAAACGCGGCCTGCTGGGTTTCTTTGGTTTCATCGCTTTTCTTTTTGCCAGCAGCGCCACGTTTGGTTCTGTCCGCCTGGTGCTGAATCGTGTCTTCCGCGGCCGCGAACCCCGCGGAATTGTTCATGGCAAACTCATGGAAGTCGCGATGATGTTCGGCACCTCGCTCTTGTTTTTCATCATTTTCGGGGTCGTCTATATGATCAATCTGGTGGAAAGCTTTCTCGCAACTCTCTGGATCGAACAATACATTCATCCCGGGATCGTGCTGCTGGGATGGGTCGTGGGTCTTATGGCGACGTTCGCGCTTTTCTTCTTTTTGTATCGCTTTTCTCCATCCGAAACCCTCAGTCCTCCCGCGCTCATCGTGGCCTCTGCCACAGCGACGTGTCTCTTCCAGGTTTCCAAATGGGCCTTCGGCATCTATCTGCAATACGCGCAGACAACAACCGCCATTTACGGCGCACTCAGCGCCCTGGTGTTTTTCTTCCTCTGGCTGTACTACGCCTGTACTATCTTTGTTTTTTCCGCCGAAGTAGGCTGGGTCTTCGATTCGCAGCGTTAGGTGCACATCCTGGTGACAGGGTTGCTCCAGTCCGAATAGGTTTCGTCGTTTTTGTAAACGCGGACTTGAAAGGAATAGATGGTACCGGGCGTGAGGTTCTGGATTCGGGCTGGCCTCCTGGCTTGCTTCGAGGTCAGCGAAATCGTCCAGGGATTGGGAGGCGTTCCGTCACGACCCTGCGCTCCGCCACGGAGTTCGTACTGCACAACTCGGCGGTAGAAAGCTTGATACCATGCAAGTAGCTCACCGGACTTCCCTTGTGTGAGCTTCAGGATACGCGGAACAACAGGCGCGGTCGGACCACTTTTGCCGGCAGGCTCAAAACCACTGGCGATAAATGCCGCTATATCGTTGTCGGCAACGGATTCGACATAATGGCCAAGCTGAATCAGAAGTTTGCATAATTTCTTGCGGCACGACTTCTTCCGTGCAAAGGCCTTCCTCCCGCCGTCGAGCGCCTGCGATCTGGCGTGGGTAAAGTCATCGAGCGCGGCTTTCAGATCACTCTGTTTGACCGGAGGATCCGGGAACTTGTCGCTTCCGTACGTACCTTTAAGGACGGCTCCTCCTCTTATCCAAATGTCGCCGTCAGATTGCCGAGTGAAGCCAAGACGTGCTCTAAGCATGCTCGGAAGCTCCTTATCAGCTGCGTTTTATAGCACAACAGTATGATTTGGCAAAGTAAATCAAGGGTTTAGCTCGTGACGCGCGTCTCGTCCCTCGTGACGCGCGTCTCG
>DASXLG010000039.1 GCA_036496425.1 Terriglobia bacterium
TCACACGCCGTGTTGGGTTACAGGATGTGACGCCCTCCATCCACATGAATCATTTCACCTGTGATGTAATCGTTTTCAATCAGGAAAACGACCGCATTCACAATGTCCTGAGGTGAGCCGGGCCGCTTGAGCAAGGTACGTTCGACCGCGGAATTTTTCTGTTCTTCACTGTAGTACTCGGGGAACAGGACCGGACCCGGCGCGATCGCGTTGACTTGAATTTCCGGCGCGTAGGCTTTTGCCAGGCCGCGGTTGACGGCGATCAACGCGGCCTTCGAGACGCTATACGGTAAATATCCCGGCCAGATCACCTCTCCCGCCACATCCGCAATATTGATAATTTTCCCCGCGCCATTCCGGCGCATCAGCTTTGCCGCATGCTGCGCGATAAAGAACGGCGCCCTGGCGTTCGTGTTCATTTGCGCATCCCAGTGATCCGGAGTCGCATCATCCGCGGTGGCGGAAGAAAACACGGATGCGCTGTTGACAAGAATATCGAGCCCGCCGAACACCGCGTCGATGCCGCCGAACATTTTGCCGAGGGCCAGATCGTCCGTCAGTTCCGCCTGGAATATGGCTCCCGATTTTCCGGCCACACTCCGGGCTTCCGCTTCACCCGAGCGATAGTGAACAGCAACCCGGCCGCCCTTGCGTTGTAGTTCAAGCGCAATCTCCCGCCCAATGCGTTTTGCAGAACCTGTGATTAATGCTACCTTGCCTTCTATGTTCATGAATAAGGTTGCCATTATAACCGGCGCGAGCAGAGGAATCGGCCGCGCCATCGCCAGAAAACTCTACGACGGCGGCGCGAGCGTGGCCCTGTGCGCGCGAACCGGAATCGACGATTTCCCGCAGGATCGCTCCCTGATTGTTCCCATGGACGTGCGGGACCAGAAAAATGTCGATGCCGGTATTCGCCGCATCGTCGATCGTTTCGGAAAAATCGACATCGTGGTCAACAATGCGGGAATCTCCGCGGTTACTCCGGTTGACGCCGCAGATACTGCCCCCTGGCTGGACATCATTCAGACCAATGTGATGGGCAGTTATTTTGTAACACGTGCCGCAACACCCCATATTCCGGATGGCGGCCGCGTCATCATGATTTCGTCGGTGCTCGGGAAATTCGGCGTTCCCGGCTACACGGCTTACTGCACCGCCAAAACCGGCCTCATCGGCTTTACGCGCGCGCTCGCCCTGGAGCTCGCGCCGCGCAAGATCGCTGTGAACGCTCTGTGCCCGGGCTGGACAGACACAGAAATGGCGCGCTCGGGAATGCGCGATATTTCGAAAGATCTCGGCATCCCGGTCGAACAGTTCTACAAAGAGGCCATGTCCCGCGTCCCGCTGGGCGAAATGGTCGAACCGGCGGAAGTGGCCGATCTGGTTGCATTTTTGGCCGCCGAAACCGGCGGCAAGATCACCGGCCAGGCCATCAGCATCTGCGGAGGCTCAACCTACGCATAAACCTGGCCGGGAACCATTGCATCATTGCATCACTGCAAGTTTCTTCATTGCATCAACTTGAAGCAATGAAGAAACGTCGAAATGATACAACTTCAATTACGTTCCCTGCTCTGGCCTACTCGGGTACGTCCAATAGGGCGAGTGCGTACCACCTGCTGCGTCTGGTCAAAAACATCCAGATCACGCGGAGCGTCGTCGTTAGCGCATAGCGGCGGGGAGGGCCGCCTCGGGTCGTTCCCAATCTTGTCCCGTCCGCCCGCGTCAAATACCTGCGAGCCGCATCCTGGCCGAAAAAGCTGAGAATTTCCCGGACCTCGAATCCCGTTTCCGCAAAGAACTCGCGCTCCCTTTCATCAGGGATTCCGAAGATCCAGGGCTCTCCCCAATGCGTGGTGTAGTCGTGCTGCGACAAGTGCCTGAACTTTCCGAGCATGTCGATGATCGCCTGCTCGGCAAAATCCATCACCAGAGAGCTCCCGGAAGCTGAATTCTCAACAATCGTCCGCAGCGTCTGGCGCACCGCGCTCTCCGAAAGGTACATACTGACGCCTTCCCAGATGAAGAAAGTCTTCTCTTCCCGCCGATACCCTGCCTTTGCAAGCACGTCCTGAACCCGGTCGCGGCGGAAGTCGATTTCAGCCAGACGGACATTGGACGGCAGCGCGCCGATGGCTCCCTGCAACCTTCGTTTCTTTAATTCCTGAGTGGAACGATAGTCGACTTCGATGACCCGCTTGTTCGCCAATAGTTTTTCAAATCGATATGCCCGTGTATCGAAACCGGCGCCAAGAATGACGAGCTGGGTTGCACCATTTTCCAGCGCGCGTTGCAAGTGTTCGTCGATGAAACGCGTCCTTACGAGCAAGAGATTCGACATGCCTGCAACTTCTCTGTTCGCGCGGCCCTTTCGATAGTCTTCGCCGAACGCGCTTGAAATAGGATGCTCCGCGATTAGGCTCAAGTCTTCCGGCTTAACCAACCGTTCCGCGAGCCAGTCCGGATTTCGAACACTGGGATCCGGCTCGCGCGCACCGAAGGCGCGCAGCGCCGCCACGACAATCGAAGTGCGGGACGGCTGATCCGGTCCGAATTTGACTGTGGGACTGTTCATCGGCATAGTGTATGGAATTCAGTCAGGAGGCGCCATGATCAGTGCGTTGGCTCTGGGGTTTGCCGCCATACTCGCGCAGCAAAGCTCATGCGACAATTTGAAGACCGTTTCAGTCCCGAACACGAAAATCACTTCAGTCGAATTCGTGCCTGCCGGCCCATACCGCACGCAGGGCCGTGGAGGACAACAGCAGAGCGGTCCTCAACTGCCGGCGCATTGCCGCATCGCCGCAGTGCTTACTCCATCCGCGGACTCGCATATCGAAATGGAATTGTGGCTTCCGGCCGATGGGTGGAACGGGAAATTCCTGGCTGTCGGCAACGGTGGATGGGCCGGAAACATAGAGACCGGCGCAATGGCAACGGCTTTGAGCAGAGGTTATGCGACCGCCTCCAACGACACCGGGCACAAAGGCGGCAGCGCCTCGTTTGCGGTCGGACATCCGGACAAGATTATCGATTTCGGATACCGGTCGATGCATGAAATGACAGTGCAATCCAAGGCTCTCATTCAGGCGTTCTACAGCCGTGCGCCGCAGCTCTCCTACTACCAGGGCTGCTCGACGGGCGGGCGGCAGGGATTGATGGAGGCCCAGCGCTATCCCGAAGATTTCGATGCGATCATCGCCGGCGCCCCGGTGTATAACCAGGTACACCTCAACACCTCGCAGGTACCGTTGCAGGTCGAGATGCTGAAAGATCCATCCCACCTTGTGCCCCAGGCAAAGGTTGCGCTGTTTGCGAAGAGCGTGATGGCCGCCTGTGATGGGAAAGACGGAGTCAAAGACGGCATCGTCAGTGACCCGCAATCGTGCAAGTTCGACCCTGCTTCCCTGATCTGCAAGGAGGGCGATGGTCCGGACTGTCTGACTGCCGCGCAAGTCGAGTCTGCCAGAAAAGCCTACGCTCCGGTTAAAACCAGGACCGGCGAGCTCGTTTATCCCGGACATTCCCCGGGCTTCGAATCGGGCTGGCGGATTCCTGCGCCCGGCGTCGCGCTCAACCCGCTTTTCGGCGACATGCCGCGATACCTTGCGCGGCAGGATGCAAACTGGGATCTGATGTCGTTCGATCTCGACAAAGACCTCGCGCTTGCGCTTAAGAATGCCGGATTCATTGAATCGAATGATCCCGACCTCGCGAAATTCAAGGCGCGCGGCGGCAAGCTCCTTCTGTATCACGGCTGGGCAGATCCCGGACCGGCGCCCGAAAATACGATCGACTACTACTCCAAGGTCGTACAAAAGACCGGCAAAGCCGATGGTGCTCAGTCTCAGGACTGGATGCGGCTGTTTCTGCTCCCGGGCGTCGGGCATTGCGGCGGTGGTGTCGGTCCGGACCGCGCCGATTACCTTACCGCGCTCGAACAATGGCGCGAAAAAGGGACGGCGCCGAATCAGATCATCGCGTCCCGCAATCGTGGCGGGCAAGTGGATATGACGCGGCCGCTGTGTCCATATCCGCAGATCGCAAAGTGGAGTGGATCCGGCAGTACCGACGACGCGAAGAACTTCGTCTGTACTGCAAAATAGGGATTAGCCAAGAGGAGGAAACCCTATCTCAAATTGTATCAATTGACGTTTCTTCATTTCTTCAAGTGCAGCAATGAAGAAACGTCAATTGATGCAATGATCCAATGTTGTTAGTTGCCTGGCCTACTCCACTCCGTACTCGTACACCCCTTTACCGACTTTTTTGCCGAGCCGCCCGGCCTTGACGTATTTCACCAGCAACGGACAGGGACGATACTTTTCGCCCAGTGTTTGATGAAGGAACGTCAGGATGTTCAAACGGGTATCGAGCCCAACGAGGTCGATCATTTCGAACGGTCCCATCGGATGATTGAGACCGAGCTTTAACGCTTTATCGATGTCTCTGGCGCTGGCAATCCCTTCCTGCAACATGTAGAACGCTTCATTCCCGATCAGGGCGTTTACACGCGAGGTGACGAATCCGGGCGACTCCTGGACCTCCACCGTTTCCTTACCCATCTGTTTTGAGACGGTCTCGGCGATTTGAAATGTGCCGTCGCCCGTCTCCAGACCCCGGATGATCTCCACCAGTTTCATTTTGTGAACCGGATTGAAAAAGTGCATCCCGATAAAGCGTTGCGGCCTTTTCGTCGCCGACGCCATTTCCGTAATGCTCAGCGCAGAGGTATTTGACGCGAAAATCGTATGGTCCGGACAGGTCCGATCGAGACGCCCGAACAGGTCCAGCTTGAGGTCTATCTTTTCCGGCGCGGCTTCAATCACAAGATCCGCTTCACTCGTGGCGCGTCCCATCTCCCGTTGCAGCTTCAGCCGGCCGAGCGCAGCGCCAGCATCCGCCGCGGCTACTTTCCCAATCTCCACGCCTTTCTCGAGATCGATTTGAATCCTGGCGTGGGCCCGTTGGAGAAGTTCGTCGGATACATCGTTGAGGGTTGTCTGAAATCCTCCAACAGCCGCCACATGCGCAATCCCCCGCCCCATAATCCCGGCGCCGACGACGGTGATGTTTCGGATCTCCTTCAGTTCCGTCATGCTGATCCTCTTATGCGTTCCGGATTCGAATATATGTTCATCGATCGGCCGCGCAGGAATCCGACCGCTGTCATATTAAAGTCCGCTGCAAGTTCGACAGCAAGACTCGACGGTGCTGAAATCGACGCGACAATCGGGACGCCGGCAGCCACGGCCTTCTGCGCGATTTCAAAACCCAGCCGGCCGCTGACCATAAGAATCGCGTCGCTCACCTCCAGGCCTTCCGTCAATGCGGCACCGAGCACTTTGTCGACGGCATTGTGACGGCCGATGTCCTCGCGAAGTATTCTGAGCGTCCCTAACGCGTCGAACAGGCCTGCAGCATGGATTCCGCCGGTTCTTTCGAAATTGGCCTGGGCTTCCCGCAGGCGACCAGGAAGGGAACACAGAACATCTTCAGAGATGACCACGGTGCTTGAAACCGGCTTACATACCTTCCGAATCGAATCCAGCGTGGCTTTACCACAAAGGCCGCAGCTGGAGTTCGACCACAGCCGGCGGGATGATTCGAGTTTCCGCCTGCTATCCACAAGCACCACATTGACGATATTCTTCAGATCCGGTTGTTCTTCGTCCGGACAGTAGGCAATTGTCCCGATCTCCTCACGCGAGTTGATGATTTGTTCCGTCCAGAGAAATCCAACGGCCAGATCGAAATCGTGTCCGGGCGTTCTCATCGTGACCGATACACTCTCGCCGTTGACCCGGATTTCGAGCGGCTCTTCCATCACCAGGTCGTCATCGATGCGGCGGGGCTTCCGTTCTTCGATTTTCACGATGGAAACGCGCTTCGTGTCACGCACTGTCACGATTATATACGGTCAGTCGGCGCTGTATGTGATCTGAACCGATCGTACGAACCAACCCGAAACGGCAACCACAAGAACCGCGAAACCAAGAATCAAAGGCACGCCGATCAGGGGAGACACAGGATCGATGAGGATTGCTAACGGTCCACGATCGACTTTCACGGGCAGAATCGGCAGGAGGTAATACACGACGCTCATCCTCTGCAGAATCGGAGGGAGCGCAAAGCTGAGAGATTCCCAGCCCAGCAAAAACAGAATCGGGAGACCGGGATTTTTGAAGAGCAAGCCGATCAAGAGAAAGACGGCGCCATAAGCCATCGTGGCCAGAACCGCGACAGCGACATAGCGCGTGAGGTGAAACAGTCCGGGCCCCTCGAAAAAGAATGTATTGAAAACCCCGTTCTCCGAATACCGAAGCAGAAGGGATGCAGCGGTGGAACCCGCAAACAGGACCGAAACCAGGACAACCCCGGCAATGTATTTGCCGGCTGCAATAATTTCACGGCGGACCGGCGTCAAGAGGTACAGATGCAGCGTCTTTTCGAGAATGTCGCCGCGAAACACCTGGGTAAACACAACAGCGCAACTGATGAAAACTCCGAACTGCAGGATGAAGAGCTCAAAGAGAAACGAAAAGCTCTGCGTAGCGTCTGCCATGACATCCACGTCCCTCACCCTCATGCGCGACCGGATGTACATCAGCAGTACCGGCGCCAGAGCCATCACATAGATCCCGATCCAGCGGCGCGCCAGCAGAAACCGGCGCAACTCAAATCGCGCAACTGCCAGAGTCTGCCGCAACCAGTGGCCGATCATGACGTCAGTCCTCCTGCGTTTCCGAGCAGGTATTCGTAAACCGAATGGACGTTCTCATCGGCGGGAGCGACCGCCTCTACCGAAATGTTGTTATCGAGCACAATCCGATTAAAAAGACGGTAGAAGTTGTCGGCGTTCCGTGTCGCAACGAGCAGACCACCCCCATCGGCATGAATTTTTACCTCCACCACCGAATCCTGCTGAAAGATCAGGGCGGCAACCAGAGACGGATGGTCACATCGGATAAAGATCTGCATGGGATGATCTTCCATCTCGCTGCGCAGGCTCTGAATATCGCCTTCGGCCATGACATAGCCGCTGCTGAGCATGATAATGCGATCCGAAATCAGATCGACTTCATGCAGGATATGACTCGAAATGACGACGTGCATGCCCATATCCGCAAAGCCGCGAAACACTTCGATAACCTCGGCGCGAGCCATCGGATCGAGCCCGTTCAGCGGCTCATCCAGCACGAGAACCTTGGGATCGTGCGCAATCGCCAGCGCCAATTTGATCCGCTGCCGCATCCCTTTGCTGTATCCCGCAATGCGGCGATGCGCGGCATCCTTCATTCCGACCTTATCGATCACCGCGGAAGCGCGCTCCCGGGCCGTGAGGCGGTCATAACCGTGAACCGCCATCAGTGAGGCAATCAGTTCGTATCCGGTCACGCCCTTCGGAAAAGAATCGAACTGCGAACAGTACCCGACAATTCCATAGAAGAGCTCCGGCTGGGATGGCTTTATGCCGGTCACCCGAATACTGCCCTTGGTAGGCTGAAGCAATCCCGTCATCAAATTCATCAGCGTCGTCTTCCCGGCTCCATTCGGGCCGACAAGACTGGTAATGCCCGGCTCGATCGAGACGTTCACCCGATTGACGCCAAGGACCTCGCCATAGAACTTCGAAACGTTCTCAAAAATGATCAACCGGTCTTCAGCCGCCATCAGCGCACGACCTCGCAAGCCCGAATCTTTTTGATCAGAAGGCCGAGCGCCAGCACGCAAAAGAACAACAATGCGAGCGGACTGACCCAGGCAGGCACGTGAGAATCTGAAAGCCTGCCGCGCAGCGACGTCAGACCATATGTGGTTTGACCGATGAAGAGCCAGCTCCACAGAGTCTTCATCGTGGCATTCAAGTCAATAACGAGGCCGAACGCCGGATCCAGGTCCAGGATCGTATTGGCCATCCGGCCGAAAGCTCCGGTGATAAAGAAAATGCCGAACAGCGCAAAGATCGCCGCCGGCCGCATCTTGACCCAGGCTGAAAGAGCCAGCGCGATCAGAGAGATCGTCACAATCCAGATGAACGAGCCCGCCAGAACACCCGCCGGAATTCTCAAGTTATCCCCCAACCACGAGAGGCCGGCTTCATTGCTTTGAACGGCAATGAGCAGCAGTCCGGGTACCCAGGTAATCAGCGACGTCAGAATGAGCAGGACAGACAGTTTCCCGATGATGTACTCGCGTTTCGAAAATGGACGGCTTAAGTAAATCGGCAGCGCATTGTTCGCCAGATCGGGCGCAACCAGACCAGGGCCGACAAATGTGACCAGGAAGAGAGACAAGTAGGTTTCGGCTGTGAACAGACCGAGGAAAAAGCTCCCATCGATCTTCAGCAACTGAAGAAATCCGAGGTTCAAGCTGCTTAACGCGCCGGAGTTATATTTCAGGTAGATGAGTAATAAGGCAACCAGGTGCGGCAGAAAACAAAAGCTGAAGAACGTGATCATCAGTTTCGATTCGAGCACGGTTTGAAACGAATAGCGAGGCAGGATGGTAAATCGCCACATCTGGTCCGTCAATGGACCTTCGAATCTCTTGTAGTTCCTCTTATAGACGGCCATTTGAAGGCTCCGTCAATTCCATCGATTTGAGGAAGATGTCCTGCAACGAGTCACGCTTGTAGTCCAGACGCCGGATCTGAATGGCGTGCGCCTCGGCAACTTCATAGAGATTCCGAATTTCAATGCGCTGCGGCAGGATCATCTTGATGCGATGGGTTCGCGAATCCACCGCGCACTCGCACCCCAGTTGCTCGATAGCTTGCAGAAAGCCCTGGCTCTCACCGCGAATTTCAACCTGAAGGAACTTCCGGTTGGTTCGGCGCTGCTCCTCGAGATTGCAGTAATTGACGATACGTCCGTCTTTCATGATCATCACTTCGTCGCAGCATTCCTCGATATCCCGCAGAAGGTGCGACGAAATGATCAGCTGGACCTCGCCCGTATCGCGAATTTCCCGGATGAGCCGGATCATGCGCAACCTGCCCGGCGGATCCAATCCGTTGGTAGGCTCATCCAGAATCACCATGTGGGGACCGTGAACAACCGCGACGGCCAGTTTGGCCATCTGTTTCATGCCCAGCGAAAAGGTGCCCAGCTTGCGGTACCGCGCTTCGCCAAGGCCCACATAGAACAGCGTTTCATGCGCGCGCTCCATCGCGGCTTCAGGAGGCAGCCCGGCGAGTTCTGCCATCATCCGAATGAAGCGGATGGCGGTCATGCCGGCGATGTAGGAATCCGTTTCCGGCATGTATCCGATCTGGTGCCGCAGTTCCCGGATGTGCGTACGGACATCGAGATCAAAGATGCGTGCCGTGCCCTCCGAAGGATGATGAAAACCCAGCAGCGTCTGCAGCAGCGTCGTTTTTCCAGCTCCATTCGGACCAAGCAGGCCGATGCACCGTCCGGCAAAGGCGCCGCTCAAATCCTTCAGGATCGGGCGGCCGCCGAGCCGTACAGTCAGGCCTTCAAGTTGGATGAACGACATTCGTTATCTATTTCTGAATCCTGCGAAATCCAGCATGCCTGTCAGCCCGGCAATACTTCCCACATTGGTGCCGAGCGCGCCCTTGCTCGACATCACGATTTGATCGGGTTCGCCATAAAAAGCGACCAGCGAAGGAAGTGTATTCGCAGATTTGGTCAATGCCTGAACATTTTGATAAATGAACGCCGATGCATTGTCCCGTCCGTCCGCCGGAAGCTGGGACCGGAAAGACGCCGAGCGCGCGATGGAATTGCCGTTATCGTGATTCTGAATCGCTTCCAGGAGCATGGCCTGCGACGGAGCCACAATCATGTAACCGGACCAATACGTGTAATCGATTTCTACCGGCAGATTTCCGCCCTTGAGGGAATAGAACGTGTACCCGCCCGAGGTGCTGCTGGATAGCGTCAATACCGGCAACTGGCGGGCGGCGGTGGGGGCGGTGGCGGCCGCTTCGCGATTCATATCATTAATGGTCCATTCGATCGTATTCTGCAAACGCGCAGCATCATTGACTTCCACTACAATTCGCCAACCCGGCGTTGGCAGCACCGGACCGTCGATGGCGATCAAAAACTCATTTCCCAGGGCCGCCGCGAGGTCCCGGCGTATATCTACGCGATGTTCCGCCTGATAGTTCTGAAAATCCTGCCAGGTCTGCAAGTTTTTCTGCAGAACCGCGGCGACATCATCGAACATCGAAGCGGCGTCCTTGGTGACGGCTCCGGCAACGCCGTACGCCGCAGGTGAAATGAACTCGAGGGCGCCCATCGGCGCAGGTTCGGCAAGCCACGCCGCAATTCCAGTTCGCGGATGATTGAAGCCGACGGCAGCGCGATACTCTGCCCCACCCGCTCCGCTCTTTTGCTCGACCAGCAACTGGCTCACACCGGAAGGTGTATCTCCGACCAGCGACTGTAGATCGGCAGCCAGCAGCCAGGTGATGCCATCGTTATACGCCTGCACCAATTTCCCATACAGGGCTGTGGATAGAAACGGGTTCGCGGAGGGCTGCGAACGGAATTGCAGGCTGCGCAGAACCTGGCCTGCGTCGGTGGAAGCGATCATGAGCCCGTCGCCCACATAAAAGATGACTCCGGACGACGACGCCAGCGTCTGAACGTCCGCGGCGCTGCGCGCAACGCGGGCCTGGGCGCTGATCAGTAGTGCAGCCAGCTGGTCCGGATTGGCGGTATCGGCCAGTAATACCGGAGCTTCCGTTTTGGAATTCGCCGGAAATGCAAAGACCACTTCAGCGCCAAGAGCGCTGCCGACGGTTGCCAGGCGGTTCACGATCTGGTCCAGTATCGGCCCCAAACCCGAAGAATTGCCTTTTTGCTGCCACCAGCCGGCAAGCTCGGGATTCTGGGCAACGCGCTGTTTGAATAGTTCATAGGATGCGGCCAGGGGTTGTGAAATATTGGGCAGCGAGGCAAAAACCGCCGTATCGCCCGGAACCAGCGGGACAAGATCCGAGGTGTGCCGCGTCTCAATCGGGCTGGCGTTCTGCGCCGCATCCTGCACCGCATTCAAGAGCGCCGCGTAGGTGCCGACTTCCCGGCTCCAGTTGATTTCCTCCGCCGGCGTGACTGCGCCCATGGCCGCGCCCGCCGAAAATTGCTGGCCGGGCCGGAGCGACTTCGCCGTCGCACCCTGCTGAACCCGGACCTCTCCTTCGATGACCGTCACGCGCGATCCGCGAATTCCGGCAGTCACCTCAAAAACAGTGCCGACAACCGAAACACCGACATCCCTGGTCGCCGCGTATAAGTGGCCGCCGTGTTGTTTGGCAGCCGTCACGATGACCTTTCCGCGATTCACATTGATGCGAACGCCGTCCCGGGCGCTGTCGAGCCACAATTCCGAGTGCGCGTCCATTTCGATCCGTGAACCATCGGCAAGGTCGAGTACAGCCCTTGCCCCATCACCCGTACGAACGACCTGAGAGCGCTCGATCCGCTGTCCGGCCGCAACAGGCTGCACCGTTGGACCGGACGCCGTGTAGAGACCGCCTTCGGCGGTTTGCACCATCGCGTGAACGTCGATCGGCCAGAACAGGTTGTGTATGGGAGTTATCTGGAATGCGATCAAAACAACGGCAGCCATGGCCGCAAGCCCCACGACCCGGACCAGCCAGCGAAAATGGGGGCCTCGTGCGGTCTCGACATCCGAAATCGGGGCATCTCCCCGCTTTTGCGACTCAGCCAGCGCGCTCCGGCACGACACACACTCGTGAAGATGGTCTTCCATCAGAAGCATTCGAGAAGAGGTCAGGCTGGACGAAACATATCCGGGAATTAACGCCTGAAAATCCGCGCAACCGCTAAGACGATGGCTGCCGGCCCCATCCGCCTCCGGGTACGGCACAACTTTCGCGCATTCGGCGCGCAGGTGCTCGAGAACGCGGCCGGCCGAATCGGCGGCTTGAGCTTCCGGCGCCGTCCTGTCGCGCATCTGGCGGACCGCCGTGTCCAATATAACGTTTGGATTTTTCCGATCTTCATGCATGGCTTACTCCGTTTTCTTCAGCTGGCCGCGTATCGATTTCTTTAATCGCACGCGCGCCCGAAAAAGCAGGACCGCGACAACGCCTCGCGTGGTCCCGATCATTTTGGCGATCTCGCCGTTGTCATAGCCTTCAACGTGTTTCAATACGAACATCTCCGCCAGCTTCGGGGATAACCCGGCAAGGGCCGCTTCGACCATTTCGAGAATTCCCGCATTGTTGTGCCGGCTGTTCTGTCCTGGCGTGTGTTCGTCCGGAAGAACAGTCCGCTTGCGGAGGCGAACGATATCGAGGGCAATGTTGACGGCCGCCCGGTGCAGATAGCCTTTGGGATTGGCCTCCAGATCCAGAGGTTCGCTGCGCCGCAGCAGCCGCACAAAAAGCGTCTGGAGAACGTCTTCGGCATCTTCGGCGTTGCCGGTAATCCGGTAAGCGGCGCGATAGATAAGACCGTGGTGTTCGCGGAAGAGTTCCTCGAACCCCTCGGGAAGCGATCGGGCATTGGTTCGTTTCGCGGCTGCCGTCATATTGCTCCTCGTCTACAAAACGACCGGAAGAAGGGTACTATTAACACATCTGAAGTTTTTTCCAAGGAGACCTCATGTCGAAAACAGCCAGCGGCGATCTCAAGGCAGGCCAGAAAGCTCCGGATTTTACAGCACTGAATGACAAAGGGGAGAAGGTCAAACTGTCGGATTTAAAGGGCAAGAAAGTCGTCCTCTATTTCTACCCAAAGGACGATACGCCCGGGTGCACCAAAGAAGCCTGCGCCTTCCGGGACGGCATCGACGAGATCAAATCGCACGGGGCTGTCGTGCTGGGTGTGAGCGCGGACTCGGTCGACTCGCACAAGAAATTCAAAAGCAAGTTCGACCTGAATTTCCCGTTACTGGCGGATGACGACAAGAAAATGGTCGAAGCCTATGGCGTCTGGAAAGAAAAGTCGATGTATGGGAAGAAATATATGGGCATCGAGCGGACCACCTTCATCATCGATGAGAACAGCAAGATCGCGCATATTTTCCCCAAAGTAAAGGTCGACCAGCACTACGACGAGGTGCTCGCAGCGCTGGAAAACAAATAGCCACAGAAGCGGCAGCAAGCCGCAGATGACGCAGATTTCGCCGAAACATCGGCGTCGTCCGCGTCATCTGCGGCCAGGGTCAAACGGATCTAGATCGCGATCCGCGTGACGGATTCACTCCAGTCGGTATAACCGGCCTTCGTGACGGCACGGGCCTGAAAAGCGTAGGCCGTGCCCGGCGTCAACCCGCTGACCAGCGCCGGCGGACGTATCGTACCCACCGGCTGTTCGATCCAGGTGCCGGGCATTCCGCCCGGAGCGGCCGGCGCCCGGCGCAATACATAACTGAGCGCGTTCGCCTGGACCATGAGCGTTACCAGCATCTGGCCGCTGTTGGCGCCCGGAACGATCTTCCGGAACGAACCGGACAACGGCGTAGCCGGAACCCGCGTCGAAGAGACCGCGTTGTATCCGCTCTTCAGAAAAATCGTCATGTCGTCTTTGCAGTTCTCCTCGACGTAGTGTCCGATTTGACGCAACGACTTGCTGACAACTTCCCTTTGATGTTCCCGTTCGGCAATGGCTTTCCTGCCGCCGTCCAACGCCGCTGAAATGCCGGCCGACAGTGCGTCGGCTTGCGATTTCAGGGTCGCCTGATCGATGGGCGGATTCGGGTAGTCGCCCTTATCCGTGAATACCCCACCGAGGACCGCGTTTACACGCGCCAGGACATCCTGGGCTGAGGTTTGCTTGAAACCCAGCGAGGCTTTGATCGGTATTGTCTGTGTCATGGCTTCCTCCTTTCTGCGGGCCGCAGCCCGCGATTAAACTCCGTAACGAACGCGGTCCTATATCGCACGGGCGGTGCCATTCGATGGTTCGGACGCCATTCCTTACAAATCAACAATTTGCGAATTCGAGCGACGGGGTGGACGATGAAAAACGCAACCTATAGGTTGCGGTGCGCAACTTACAGGTTGCGGACGTCTCATCTGCGCGGGAGATTTCGCTGCTACGCAACAAATGCGGGACTAACACTGCTAAACGGTTTGCAACACTGCAATCGCCGAAGCAGCATTGCTGACTCATTTCCAGGCCTGCAATCGAAAGAGCAACGCTGCTCATCCAACTCCAAGGCTGGAATCCAAACAGCAGTACTGCTAATCCGGCTCCAAGGCTGGAACCGAAACAACAGCACTGCTAATTCAACTCCAAGGCTGGAGTCGAAACAGTAGTGCTACTAAATCGGCTGCAAGGCTGGAGCGGCAACACCAACACCGCTAATCCGGCTGCAACGCTGGAGCCCAAACAGGAGCGCTGCTAATCCGATTGCGACCCTGGAACCCAGTCAGCAGCACTGCTAAATGAACTCCAGAATTGGAATCGCGAGAGCAGCACTGCTGATTATTCAGCGTGCATCCCGCTCAAACCCAATAGTCGAATACGATAACGGCGCCGGGCTCAGCTCAGCAGAGCCGTTTCCCTGGGCTATACCGGCGGGAACCGGCGTTTCTTAAGGGCGGGTGAAGATGGACTTGTACTTGTCCCAGTAGGCGTATCCCAGGTATGCCGTCATTACAAAAACGATTCCACCGATCCACAGGAATGAAGGGATCAAACGCGCGTTAACAATAACGATCCCGATCACGTCCGGAGCAAGGAACAATGTCGCCAATGCAGGGAAAATACCGAACAGAAGCATGAAGCCGGCAACGATCTCCGTCACCTTGACCATCTGAAAAATGCCGGCCTGCCAGAACAGCTGTGTGAACGCTACCATTTGCGGCGGCACGCCTTGCGTCGAATTGCCCATCAACAGCCCGCTGACGCCGCTGGCCAGCATGACGAAACCCAGCAGCGTTCGAATTGTTGTGACCAGATAACGGTGGCGTAAGCTCATGACTCTAAGACTCTACTTCAAAATTAATCTAATTTACCGAAATCACATAAACGAAACCGTGAATAATCCTGAATTGCTTGCGGCAGCGATCATGGCAAGTGGCCCACGCGCCATGGGCGAAAAACTCTTGTGTACAGCATTTATCAGACTTATAAGTCGTAGAGATTCGTGTTCACAAACATCAATATGCGGTGATGTAGCAGATACGGTGACGGAGGTGAGCCGGATGAGCTTCTGGACATGTGTCATAGCTGTTATGAATTGCATTCAGTTGCAGTCAGCATATGCAGAGCCGCAAGCACCCCCGGCACGCCTCCAAGGTACAGTCGTCGATGCCGTTACAGATCAGCCGCTACAGAACCTTAATATTCGCCTGCGGGGCACGTTCCTTGAAGCGGTGACTGACTTCGACGGCCGGTTCGTTTTAGGAGGCATTCCTCCCGGCAGCTACATTCTCACCACCGAGCGCGCGGGATATATGCAGGTCAGAGCCGCCGGCCGTAAATTGCCCGAACGCACCGGGCTACCTCTCATTTTGGAAGATGGTGAATTGCGGCGCGAATCGATTCGCCTGTATCCCGCAGCAATCGTATCCGGCCGAATTTTCGATGACATGGGGAGTCCGATTCCAAACGCAGTCGTCGTTCCGTTTCGGCGGAGTTTTGATGAAGACGGTCGTCCGGCATTAAAATTCTTGGCCGCCGGAAAACCCGACGACCTGGGCCAGTTCCGCTTCAACACAGTCGAGGCTGGAGAGTACGGTTTCCGGATCACGCCGCCGTCTTCGAGCCGGCAGGATGCACTGACTCCAAGCCTGACTTTTTCGACCATTTACTATCCAAACGAAGCAGAGCCCAAGCAGGCAGCAATTATGAGGGTCGAGGCGGGACAGCAACTCCGGCTGGACGATGCATACATTCGCACGATGCGCGGCCACGTTGTACGGTATCACGTGGTTGACGAGACCTCGAAAGTGCTGTCCGTTCCGGCAGCCGTATCTCTTCGCCGAGTCGGCGACACGGAAATCATTCATGGCGCCGCAACAGGAGCGAGCGTGCTCGGGGAATTCAGCTAGGAATTGGTAGGAATTCAGACTCTGGAGGTTCTATTCACAATGCCGCAATTGAATCACATTTGTTTCGCGCCGCCGTCAGAAGCCATCCGGAATGTAAGAATTTTAAGGCAGGTGGCGCGGACGGAATGGGGCGGAAAAGTCCAAGCCGCAGCCGCGGATTGATCCGTACACGATAAGATACGTTTATGCTCTTCATTCTTTTCCGCGCCGCCAATGCGGTTTTTGCGGTCGTCGTCGCGATTTTGATCTCGACCCGGTTCGGCGAATCGGCCGCCGGAAAACTTCTTACCGTCGGCATCACCACCGGCGTCGTCGCGCTCTTCGAATGGCTCCTGATCTGGCTTCCCAAACATTCCACGAGAGCCCGGCGGTTCCTGGACCCTCGTTCCCTCTTCGCCGGCGTTTGGATACAAGACGTCAAGCGTGTCCATGGCAGTGAAGGCGTAAAGCTGGAATTTCCGAATCGCTTCGCCGTATTCACTATCCGCTATAGTTCGGAGGCCGATAACTACAAGGTTGAGGGAACCGCCTATACCCCGTCCGGCGAGGAGCACGCCCGATGGGATTCCACGGAGGTCGTTCATTTCGCAAAGGACGGGCGTTCGATGACCTATGAATGGTCCGGCTCCATCACCGACCCTGCGATCGGAGCTGAAGATCCGCTCCGCAAAGGCTTTGCCTACCTCGAACTGCCTTCCGATAAGGGAGGCCGAGGCCGCGTGGACCATGTGGCCTTGAACGTCGTTTTGATGTTCAACCTTTCTCGCGTTACATCGGAGTGGTTGGCTGCGAATCAACTGAGCGAATTCAAGCCCGCGGAACTGTACAGCCCGGAAGATCGCGATCGGTTCGCAAAGGCTTTCGTAAAGAGCTTCGCAATCCAGCAGTAAGCCCGGTCCGATGACTCCGCGAAGATCTCGATGCTTCGATGCTTCATCGGCCGAAAAACTCGCGTTTCCGGTCCTGCCGTTACCCTGAACCGATCACGTCCAAGCGGCGCGGTGTCGTTATTCGACGCGCAGATGCAGGAAGGATAAGTGATGCCTGTCGAATGTCGTCCGCTGTGCAATGGAGTTGTTTCGATAGCCCATCTACCCGCCAGCCTGCTTGTAAATTCTCCTGACTCATTCTATCGCGGCGAATGATAGGTACTCTGAGCGGGGTCGCCGTCGTTCCGGCAGAGCGTTTTCCGCGTAGAAGAGCCATTATGTAAACATAGCCCCCCGCGGCCAGAAAGCCGAAAAGTCACGCGAAACTCGAAATTGCCGCGAGGCCAGGTCACATTTCCATTCAATAGATTCAGAGCGGGGCGGCTAGGTACCACAGCTATAGATTCTTCGGTTCGCTACGTCGCATCTCCAGTTCCAGTTGGAGGACTGTGAAAGGAGTCATAAGTCACAGCTTGTATAATGTCGAAAGTGGCAATTTTCAACATCGCAGTTTTGCCGATTATCATCATCGTTTTCGGCGGCTTCGTGTGCTTTTTCCGCCCGCCGCGTGCGGTGAGGACCATAAGTTTCGGTGCCTTCGCTGCACTTGCGTTTGTTTACGGATACACGTATTGGACTGATCATTTCGGGCCACTGCTTCCCGTTGGACAGGATACGGTCGTATCAGAGCTTATTATTGGCGTCATCGCTGGAATTGTCAGCGCGCTATTGGTCTGGGTCTTTACAGTATTCTTTAAAGACAGCCTTTTGCCACGGTTTGAACAGCTTGTCTACCGTGGAATCGATATCAGCGGCGAGTGGTTCCTACAACCTGATACGAGACGTGACTCGAAATATGGGGAACTGGCGCAAAGTCAGGATCTACGGATCGATCAGCACGGGCACAAGTTGAGTGGCACCGCCCACCTGAGTCCAATGAGTGGAAATAAGCTTGAGCCACGCACTCTCGATCTGACAGCCGAGATTGCCGACCGCCTGGTGTCGGGCACGCTTCATTACAAGGATCATTCTCGAATCGGTCTGATCGCATTCCTCGGTCAGGTCGAGGGCGATGGCCGAAAAATCAGCGGTCAAATGGTCTTTTTCGATATCGCAGACAGCGAGATAACGGCGGACCCATTCGTTTGGGTAAAGCGATCCGACAAAAACTACGGTCTTATAGCTGAATAAAACGGATCGCCCAGATTGTCACCATCGTCGAAGTGGCGGCAGGACTTGTTCTCAAGGTGGGATATGCGATTGGATCTCATCACTACATTTCGATTTCCGTCAAATTCAAGATACTCCGTCGGACAAGGATCCCCGTGCCACGGGCAAAGGAGTTGCATTCTATTACCCAAACGTTTTGTGGCTCACCGATGAGCGCTAATTCATTTGTAGCTCATTTTTTGGCTTTTGTGAGCCACAACGCTGACATGCTTGACGCGGATTAATTTGCCAATTCCGCCAATTAATCCGTGGAATCAGCGGAATTTGCGGCTGTTTCCCGCGTTCGGCTGGGGAGTGCCGATCATGAGACCAATTCAGGAGCAGAATTCACACGTTCAGCGGGCCTGGAACGCCAATGCGGAGTTCTGGGATGGCTGAAGGAAACGACTTTCTCAATCTGCTGGTGTGGCCGGCTGTAGAAAGGTTGTTGCGGCCGCGGTCGGGCGAACGCCTGCTGGGTGTGGCATGCGGAAACGGAGTGACCTCACGGCGGCTGGCAAACGCCGGCGCGAGCAATCACTGCTTTTGATTTCTCAGAAGCGCTGATTCAACTCGCGAAGAAGCGGGGCTGCCAGACCATATCGACTATCGCGTCATCGACGCGACAAATCGCGCAGAGTTGCTTGGACTCGGAGCTGCTTCTTCGTTCGACGCGGTGCTTTGCAACATGGCGCTCATGGACATGGCGGACATCGATCCGCTGATGAATGCTCTACCCTCACTCCTTCGAACCAACGGATCGCTCCAGTCGGTGAAGAATGATAGGTATTCCGCGCTGAAAAAAGATCTCAGGTTGATGCCTTACCCATAAGCAGCAATAACTGGGTGATATGACTACCCAAGACCGAGACCGCTTAACTCTTCTCCAGGGACTCTCGATCTTTTAATACTCCGCACGCTGGTCCTCGGCCCTCAGCATGGCCAAGGTGTCGCGCGGGCGATTCAGGAGAACTCCGACAATGAATTACTGGTGGAACATGGAGCGCTCTATCCCGCACTGCAACGCCTTGAAGAACGGAAATGGATTGCGGCGGAGTGGGGAGTCTCAACCGGCGCGGCCCACTTTTACAAATTGACCAAAACCGGCCGCCATCATCTCGCCGAGGAGACTTCGCGCTGGAGACGGTTATCGTTGGCCATCGGCCGCATTCTTGGACCTGAGAAGGCGTGAGGCTCTGATGTTCGAAAAGCGGGATCCTGACGACTTTAATTTGAAAAGAAAGAAGGGGCCAATCACTTTGTCGTCTCGCGACAATTTTGGACGCTTCGCCTTCAGACGAAGGAAGGTTATTACGCATATTGACGCCGGTGTGCCATCCCGGATCTCCAATTTCCAACCTCCAATTTCGAATTTCCAATAGCCAGGAAAGTCGTAGATCCGTCACATCACTGTCACTCTTCTGTTACACACACTTGTTATTCAACGGAGGCGGGGTTTTTCAGACTCCGCTAATCTAAAAATCAGGAGTTTCAATGGTGCAAAACCGATTCTACATACGCTTGTGTGCGTTGTTCCTCGTTGGAACGTTGGGCAGCCTGAAGGCTTCCGCCTCCGATATCAAGAAGGTCTTCGTGATTGCCCTGGAGAATCACAACTGGACGCAGCCGGTCAGCAACCCCGGCGGGATCCAGCCGGTCTTTAACAATCCCATCAACGCGCCGTTCATCTACAGTCTCGTGAATGGGACGGCCACAGCGGTGATTAATGGCGCAACCGTTAACATCAGCCAGCAGACCTCCTATGCCAAGGCCTACTACAACGCCCTGGCCACTCCAACCGGAAACAATCCTTCGATTCATCCATCGGAGCCCAACTATCTGTGGGCCGAAGCCGGCACCAACTTCGGCGTTCTTAACGATAACGATCCCTTCGCGAGCAGTGGCGGGACGAATCAGAATACGGTACGGCACTTGAGCGGTTTTCTACAGGTCGCCGGCAGGACATGGAGATCGTACCAGGAAGACGCGGACCTGCTTACGACCGGCATGACGAATATGCCCGGGATGCTCACCAACACCCCTCTGCCCCGGGCAAGTTGGACCGTTCCTGCGACCAGCTTCTCCGGAAATTTTGTTTCTGGCTTCAATGCTTATAACGGATCAAGCCAGTACAACTATGCGACCAAACACAATCCCATGGCCTACTTCACAGATACGAACGGCGGCCCCAATTTTGGTCCCAGCAACCCGCTGTCCCAGAGCCACGCGCCTTTGCAACAGTTGCAGTTCGATCTTGCCAGTAATACGGTGGCCGACTACAACTGGATTACGCCGAACCAGTACAACGACATGCACACGGCGCTCAGCGCCAGCGCACCCATTAAGGGCACGGAAGTGATTGCAGGGTTCACCGGCGACGGGCTCCAGATCAAGCAGGGCGACGACTTCCTGAAACAGTTGGTTCCCATGATCATGGCATCACAGGCATACAGGGATCACGGCGTGATTATTATCTGGACGGACGAAACCGAACCCGCAGGCGCAGGCGACACACCGTCCCAGAACGACTTCCAGCACACGCTGGCCGAGATCGTCATCTCCGCGGACGCTCATGCCAACGTGAACGGCCTCCCCTACGGAAGCCCGGTGGTTTACACGCATTCTTCGGACTTGCTCACCATGCAGGAAATCTTCGGTGTGGGACCGGCTATCGGCGATGCAGCGAACGCCACCGATCTGTCAGACCTGTTCAATCCGGGCGTCATCTCGGATGACAACGTCAACGTCAAGGGAAACCTCACTATTTCTGCGGGTCAGTCCATAACCCTCAGTCAAGGCGCGGTCGTGAACGGCAACGTCATGGTGAACGGCGGCACGTTATTCCTGACCAACGGCTCGCGTATCGGCGGCAACCTGCAGGTTTCGAGCGGCGATGTTACGGTCACGAACAGCACGGTTGGCGGAAACGCGCAATTCAACGGCGGCTCCTTCTCGATCGGATCCGGCACCGTCATCCAGGGCAACCTCCAGGCTAATGGCCTGCCGGGTGGCAGCGCAATCCTCAATCTGGTGTGCGGCGCCTCGATCGGCGGCAACCTGCAGTATCAGAACAACGCCGGCGCGGCCGTGATTGGCGGCCCGACAGTGCTTGCCACGAGTACTTTCGCGAGTTGCCCCGGAAACGTCGTCAATGGAAATATGCAGGTCGACAACAACTCCAGCCAGATTCAGGTGTACAACAACAAAGTGAAGAACAACCTGCAATGCCAGCAGAATTCCTCCATCCAAGGCGGAGGTGATACAGCCAGGAACCAACAGGGGCAGTGCTCGGCGTTCTGATTCATTCCTCGTACTGACCTGTTCCCTCCGGGTCCGATGCCTTCAGGCATCGGACCCGGTCAGCGTTGACGGGACGCGGGCAGCACCGTCAGTTTTCCGAATTCACCATCGGACTCGCTGTTTGGACCCGCCGTGAAGTAGAGCGAATTCGCATCGCCGAGGCTGACGCCATTGCCGAACACCAATCCCCATATCCCGTCGATCTTGATCACATCGCCACGCTCGTCTCTCAGGTTGCCTGTGAAGTTGCCGGTTTTGGGATCGAAGGCGGCAATGGTTCCGTCACCGAAATTGGACACCAGGAGGTCACCGCCGAATTTGCCGAAGGCGGACGGCGCAATCGCCATGCCCCAAGGGGAGTTGAGCTTTCCCTGGTCTTTGAAATCCTTCACCAGAGTGCCATCCTCATTATATTCGACGACATGACCGTTGCCCGGGCCGTCCTTCTGTTCCATCCCTTCATCTCCGTCGGGATTAAACATGGCGTAAGCCACATACAAATGGCCGGCTATGCCGGCAATGTTGTATACGTGCAGTCCGCCAACGTCTTTAGGCGTCTGGAAGTGAAAGGACGAGGTGATGTCCCGCCACTGATTATTAAATACCTGGATGGCATTATTCCGGAAATCCGTTGCGAACAGGAGGTTTCCTCCCGCACGGGTGTAGGCCGGAGTGTTGTAAACATTAACGGTCATCGCCGCGCCGCTGAAAACGCAGTTGGCCTTGTAGGGGTAGTGGCCCGTCTTGGAATAGTCGATGATCACCGGCGCGCTGGTCATAGAGACTGCGGTACTCAAGCGCCAGGCATTGATGGCGCCATCTTCCGTGACGAAAGCAAATTTAGCCGCCCCGGATGTTCCCCCGGAAATGGGTTGGGGCGGGTTGGTGGAATAGTTGAGCGCCGGCCCGGAGACCGGGAATTCGATGGGCTGTCCCGGTATGTCGCTGGCTGCGTTATAAGCCAGGCCGGTGACGGTCGCAAATCCGTGATCGGTAAACCCAGGCGTATCGAGCGTCACGCTCTTTAAGCCATCCTGATGCAGGGGATTGCCCTCGACGTCCCCAATGTATTCCACCGAATTACCGGTTTTGGCGTTGTTGATCCAGAAATGGCCGCCCGCGCCCGGCGGACGGACGGCGATCCCCCAGGCATTGAGCATCGTCTTGTCCACCATCTTGGGCTTAAGAGCCGGATCGTTGGCAACAAGAATGGTCTGCGCAAACCGGTTGCCCTGCGCTGACGCCGGAATCCCAATGCTCTGTGCCAGTATCGTAAAGGCAACAACCTTTATTAGCGTTTTCATAATGTCGACCTCCGGGAAACAAATGAAAACTGCATTTTCTTAGACGCCGTATGTATTTTCTATGACAGATGAATGACTTTTCTGTGTAGGTGCGGTCTATTTGTTCTTCCACTGGGGAGGCCGCTTCTCAAGGAATGCCGTCATCCCCTCCGCCATATCTTCTGTCCGGATGAGGTCGCGCACATAAAGCTCGTGCGCGCGGTCCAGCGCGCTTTCGAAATGGCGGCCGGCGCCTTCGCGAAGGGCGCGTTTCGCTAAGGCAAGAGCAGCAGAGCTCTTCATGAGAAGCTTGTCGACGTAGGAGTCTATGGTTTCGGTCATCCGCTCGCGCGCGACAACCTTATTGACGAGGCCGAAACGTTCGGCGGCGGCGGCGCCGACGGGTTCGCCGAGCAGGATCATCTCCGAGGCGCGGTGGAACCCGATCGCACCCGGCAAATAGGCGACCGCAACCGGAGGATAGCAACCCAGTCCGATCTCGGGCTGGCCGATTTGCGCGTTATCCGCCGCGACAATTAGATCGCACATCATCGCCAGTTCGGCTCCGCCGCCGAGCGTGTGGCCGTGAATCGCGGCGATGCTGATGCAGTCCGATTTACGCATCCGGAGGATGAAATGGTGAAACTTCTCCAGAGCGCTTTCAATCCGGGCAGGCGCGTGATCGGCAACATCGACGCCGGCCGAGAACCCGCGATCGCCCGCCCCCGAAATAACAGCGACCTGGGCTTTCAAATCCTCGACTTCCGACCAAGCGGCGTTCAGCTCGTCCAGCATCTGAAGATTGATCACATTCAATGGAGGCCGATCGAGAACGATACTGGCAACGCGCGGCCCGGGATGAAACCGAATCGTCGAATATTCCATGCTATTTCGGCTGCTGGCCCGTTCCGAACGAAGAACCTCCCAGCGGGCCGAATGCCGACGACGTTGGCGTCTGGCCGGAGGACTGCCCGGTAATCGGATTCGGCGCCTGTCCTGGCGTCTGACTTGAAGTCTGAAACGGATTGGTTGATGTTTGCCCGTTTGCGGGAACTCCGCCTTGCGGATTCAACTGTTGCGGATTGAGCTGGCCCTGTTGTCCGAGAATGGCGACGAATTCCCACTCCCTGTATTTCTGGCGGTTGTTATAGATTTTGAGCGATGGCTTGTCGGAATCGGAGGCGACTCCGACAATTCCCCGGCTGACCCCGGTCGTCTGGCTCAGAGTGTTTGCTCCCTGAAGGCCTTGCCCCGGTTGCGTATTCGTCGATTGGCCCGGCTGCTGTGCGGATTGCTGCCCGAATCCCTGCTGTTGCCCGGCCGGTGCACTGAATCCCGGCGTGGTTGTGGACGAACTGTTGCCGGTTCCAAACCCGGTTCCAAAGCCTCCGCCGGGTTGCTGCGGGTTCTGCGTCTGGGACTGGAAGGGCTGTTGCCCGATTTGAGTTCCTGTCGAGGTGTTGCCGAACAGGGGCTGATTATTCATGTTCTGCTGAAGTATCGTGGAGCCGTTCAGACTCCCGTCGGGATTAAGCGTAATCAGCCGGAAATCTTTGCCCGTGATCGGGTCCTTGTACGCATGCCGCAAAAAACGCAAGCCGTTGGTTGAAAGGAGCTGATCGACGGAGGTCGGATACACTCCCAGCTTGCGCTGATATTTCTGTATGGCGCGAGTGTATTCACCGCCGCGGAAAATCAATTCTGCTTCCTGTTCCCGCTTCATCTGTGTCTGGTACGCAGGGATCGCCGCAGCGATGAAGATCGACGTGATGGTGGCAAACATCACAATTGCGGCAAGCGAAAAACCGGCGTCGCCGCGGTGAGTCTTCTTAGTCATTTCGCGAGGGGCAGCGATTGCCGGCGGTTGTACGCAAGATCTTCGACATCGACAACCTTGTCCGTAATCGCCAGAATCCGGTAGCGGCCCATCAATACTTCGCCAACCGTAACGTTGTAGTGTCTGGTGTCGTCGCCAATAACTGCGGTGAACCCGCCGGTCGGCGTATCCAGCGTCAGATAGCCCTGATACTTGAGAGGAATCGGCGGCGGCCCCGGCGGAGCAACCGGCGCCTGCTGGCGTATCCCGCCAGGAGGCACGCCAAAACCGCCCGGCTGCGAAGACCCGGGCGAAGAGAGCCCCCGCTGCACCGAAGGAGGTGGCGGCGGCTGCCTGTATTCGAAAATATTCTTCCTTCCGACGTCTGCATCTCCTTCGGACTTATCCAAAAGATTCATACGGATACTGGCGTCGCTCGGCGCCGGGGGATTCGCCGAGGTCTTTGTTTCCGGCGGCTGCACGGCAGCGGTCGTCGCCGGCTGATTCATCCAGTAACCCATCACGAGAATGAGCCCCAAAACAGCCAGAAGGACAACCAGAATGCTGAGTTTCCGCCGATCCTGTTTACTCATTGATAGAAGAACGTTTCCAGATTCAATGCCATTACCAGATCCCGGGTCGCGGTCTCCGAACCGCCTTGAACGTCGATAGAGTTGATAATGAAAAATGTCTGGGACTCTTCGAGCTCTTTGAGCAGGTTGACGACGTTTTGATAAGGTCCGGTCACCGGTAATCTTATTTTAACGGAATACAGTCCATATTGCGGAGCCTGATCGATGGTGTAATCCTGATGCAGATTTTTGACCCCGGTCTTTTGCACGGCCTCTTCCAGGAGCGGCAAAAGTTCGGACCAACCCGGGGTTCGCGGCAGAAAATGCATTGTGATCAGTTGAGCGCGGTCCTGCGCTGAGGTTTCGAGCTGCTTACTGAGTTTATCCAGCCGGTCGATCTTTTGCCGGCGGGTTGTCCCCTCGACCCGTGTTTTCTGAATCGAATCCTGCAGCCTGAAATACTCGGAGCGCACCGGACGATAAAGAATCACATAGAAGAGAATGTTCACGACGGCGATCGTCCCCAGCACCCCGGCGAACAGATAGTGTTGCCGCTGACGGCGATACGTTTTCATCGGACATCCCTCTGCGGGTAGTAGACGGCCGCCAAAGTGATGTCCACATCACTGGAAAGCGAGGGCTCCTTTTTTTCCTCTGCGGAAACAACGACATTTTCGAAAACGGGCGACTGCTCCAGGCGTTTTATGAATACAGTGACGTCGGCGACGGTCTTCGCCTTCACCCCAAGATGGAGAATGATCGAGCCATCGCCCCCGATATTCGGCGTCAGGTTGCTCAAGTGGACGTTATCCGGCACCATCTCCTCGAGAGTCGCGAACAGCCGGGTCCATGAAAAATCTCTGCGCAGGATCAGATGGTTCAGAAAGCCGATCTCATTCAGCTTTGCCGTCGACTCCGGCGTGTCCAGGCGTGATTCCAGTGCCGACATCTGTTGTTGCAGGGCTGCCGCGTCGACACGCAATTCCTGCTCTGTCCCGCGGATCGACCGCGCCCGGCGCGAATAGCGGAGGAACCCGTGCGCCTGCCAGGCGGAAACGACAATAAGAACGACCAGAATCGCCGCCAGCGCGATATTGGCTGCGCGGTAGGCCGGAAAGGGGCGGTTCGAAAGATTCAGGTCGAATTCGGCGCTCACAGAACGCTCTCCGGCTTGAGATGGACCGCGCCGAGCGCCGGCTTGAAAATGTCGTCGACACTCTTTGGCTCCATGCGCTGTGCGGCAAGTTCCAGTTTCTGCTGGATCTCCTCGACGGAGTTCTCCAAATCCGAGTCGTAACCGCACAGGACGAATTGTTCCAGCGACCGTCCGCCGAGTTTGTCCTGGTAGTACATGATCGTCGGATATACCGCGTCGTACAGCGGCAGGTCCGTCACGCGGCGATAGAACCGAACCTGCCGGTTCTGAAACACCGTAGTCGTAATGCAGTCCGGCGCGACCTTCACAAACAATGCATCGGTCACCGGCGGAACGAACAGGTTAAGGGCCGCCAGCGTGGATGGCAGGACCATGCCTGCGTGAATATCGAGTGAGTCGAACAGTTTCTCGTACTCTTCGACAACCGAACGGGGCGACACCGCGACCAGCATGTCCACCCCCGATCCGCTGCGACTGGGTCCGACGATTCGATAGGCAACCTGCGCGGTATCGACGTCAAAAGGCACCGTCTTTTTGAGCTTCCACCGGATGAAGGCCCGCTGTTCCTCCGGAGTTTTCGAAGGATTCTCTGCCGTGATGAACGAGATTCTTGCCGTCTCATCCGGAACGACAACGGCAATTTCCGAGCCCTTGAACCCAACCTGCTCCAGCGCCTGCCGCACCTGCGGCCGCGCCGCAGCGATCTGGATGCCGGTGGGCAGTTCCATCGTCCACTTGTCCGAAATCTGTGTCCGGCGCGAATTCAAGCCGGCCACGATCAGATGTCTGGACGTCAGTTCGCAAGCCCACAGCGGCACCTGAGGCTTGAAAATCTCGGTGACGGTTGCCAGAAGACTTTTATCCAATGAACGTCACCTTATTAATTTCTTTCAGGGTCGTCGTGCCGGAAAATACCTTGTCGAGCGCGTGATCCCGGAGGAAAGTCATGCCCTCCTCATGTGCGGCACGCTTGATTTCCGAGGTCGGCCTACGCTCGATGATCATTTCGCGGATGCGATCGGAAAGATCAAGCAGTTCGTGGATGGCGGTGCGGCCGCGAAAGCCCGTTCCGTTGCACTCGAGGCATCCTTCGCCTTCATAGAAGGTGAAATCGCGATATTCATCGACATTCAAACCCGCTTCGATCAAGGCCTGTTCGGGCAACCGAACCGGTTTGCGGCAATTGGCACATATCATCCGGACAAGGCGTTGCGCCAGGATGCAATTCAAGGCCGACACGAAGTTGTACGGGTCGACGCCCATATTGAGAAAGCGGCCAAGAACGTCGACGACATTATTGGCGTGGACGGTGGTGAATACCAGGTGTCCCGTGAGCGCGGACTGAATCGCGATCTGCGCCGTTTCCACATCACGTATCTCACCGACCATGATCTTGTCCGGATCATGGCGGAGAATCGACCGCAGGCCGCGTGCAAAGGTAAGACCCTTTTTCTCATTGACCGGAATTTGAGTGATACCCCGGATCTGGTATTCGACGGGGTCTTCGATCGTCAGGATCTTGTCTTCTTCGTTCCTGATTTCCATCAAGGCCGCATACAACGTCGTGGTTTTGCCGCTGCCTGTGGGCCCTGTGACAAGCACCATTCCGTAGGGTTCAAGAATGTATTTTCGGAACTTCTTGATGTCGGACTCGGAAAAACCGACAACTTCCAGGCTCAAAGTACGGAACTTTTCGCTCAGGGATTCCTTATCGAGAATACGGATGACGGCGTCCTCGCCGTGGATCGACGGCATGATCGAGACACGGAAGTCGATCGAGCGGCCTTTGTATCGCGTTTTGAATCGTCCGTCCTGTGGAACACGGCGTTCGGAAATATCGAGCTCCGACATGACTTTGATTCGCGAAATGATCGTCGAGTGATGCTCCTTGGCGATCGGCGCCATGGCTTCGTTCAGCGAGCCGTCAATCCGGTATTTGACGCCGACTTCCGCATCCCGCGTCTCGATGTGAATGTCACTCGCGCGCCGCTCGAGCGCCGTGAAAATGATCGTATCGACGAGGCGAATGATCGGGCTCGATTCTCCCTGAGTGATCTTCTCGATCGTGATCGTCTCTTCGCCGCTTTCGTTTTCCCGGATAAGGTCGAGCTTGAAGCCTTCGGTCGCCTCATCCAGCATGCGCTGTGAAGATTCCGATTTCTTGAGGAGGTCCTGAATTTCGGCCAGCGCCGCAACTTTAATGGTGAGCGGCCGGCCGAGCAGCGCTGCAACTTCGTCGACAACGACAAGGTCGCTGGGATCGGCCATCGCGACAACCAGAGCGTTTCCCTCGACGCGCAGCGGAACGAAGTTGTAGCGAAACATGAGATCGGCCTGAATCGAGCGAAACAGCTCGAGATCCAGGTGAGTTCCCTTCAAATCGACGAACTCGTAGCGATAGCGCTCCGCAAGCTGCTTCGCAACCGACTGCGCCCGCTCCTTGTTCTCTGCAACTTCTTTCATCCCTGTACCGCACTCCCCAGGCTGAATATCGGCATATACAGCGAAATCAATACGAAGGCGATGAACACGGCGACGCACAAAAGGATCACCGGTTCAACCCAGCTCAACAGCGCCGTCGATCGGATGTTGACGTCCTCGTCATAGAAATCCGCAACGTGGTTCAACATGTCCGGCAGCGAGCCGGTCTGCTCTCCGACGCGAATCATTTCCAGCGCCAGGTCCGGGAAGTGTCCCGTACGATCCAGACTTTCAGACAATGCCTGACCCTCCCTGACCTGACCGATCGCGTTGCGGATCGAATCGCCGATGACTCGATTTCCGGACGCATCGCGCGCAACCTCCAGCGCGGCAACCAGTGGAATACCACCCTGCAGAAGCGTCGCCAGCGTCCGCGACAGCTGCGCCATCGAAAACATCGTCCAGATATGACCGACGATCGGCACCGTCAATTTCAATTCGTCCAGCCACTGCTGCCCCCGGCGGCTGCCAATCCAGATCTTCAGCGCAATAAGGCCCCCGATGATTAACGGCGCCACCAGAGCGAGGTTACTCCGGATCGCGTCCGAAAGCCCGATCAGGAACCGGGTTGTAAACGGCAGCGGCGTGTTCAAGTCAGCATACAGTTCGCCAAACTTCGGGATGACGTAGGTCAAAATGACCCCGATCATCACTATTGCAAGGACAATCAAAAATGCCGGATAGATCAATGAATTCAGGAACTTTTTGCGAACCGTGGTGATTGTCTTCTGATATTGGACGTAGCGGTTGATAACTTCGACCAGGTTCCCGCTGCGCTCTCCTGCAAATATCGAGGCAGTATATACGGTGGGAAAGACCTCCTGGGCACGCAGCGCCTCCGACAGCATAGCGCCCGAAAATACACGCTCCCGTACATCGCTCATGTGCTCTCGCAGCAATGGGTTAGAGATCCGATCCTTAAGCAGATCCAGAGCTTTTATAATCGGCAAACCGGCGCGGATCAGCGCGACAAACTGCTGGTTGAACATGATGAAATCGTCGGCTTTGATCGTCGGCTGCCGCTTCCGGCGCCGGATGGACACCGATAAGCCTCGCGGCCGCACATCAATCGGCAGAAGTCCTTGTTCTTGAAGGTGATGGCGGACTTCTTCCATACTCTGGCCGACCAGAACAGTCTTGACGATCTCGCCCGTAGGCTTGGCGTATTTGCAGCTGAATTCCATGAAATGGAGGCAGAACTACTGCCCGATCCCCTGTACGACCTGTACACCGGCAGGTATTTTGAAATCAAAAAGATCGCTCTTCAGGCCGGTGTTGATCCGGATATTCGAAAAGATGAATTCGGAGGTGGAACCGTCGGTGTGGTCAAGTATGAGCCGTCGAATCTGGTAGTTGGCCGGATCCACTTCCATAACCACGTCCTTGATATCGGTTTTGCGCTTGGGGTACATCCGAATGACCTCGGTTCCTTGCAGGAAGGGCTTCGTCGTAAGCCCTTCAAATTGAGTGAACTCTCCGCTTAGATTCGACCGCCCGACCAGGAACATCAGCGGCATGCGTTCATCAAACGTCTCCTTCACCGCTTCCTTATTGACCTGATGATCGGCTGGGAAATAGAAATACACCGTTTTTCCATCCGAAACGAACAGTTCCTCTTCCGGACTCTTGTATTCCCATCGCATCTTCCGCGGCTTCATCAGATATAAATGACCCGAGGCCTGATGGTTTCGGTTCAAAGGATTTTGGTCAATTTGAACAAAATCCGCGTTGAAGTCCTTCATCTGGGCGAATGTTCGTTCCACACCGTGAACCAGGTCGTAGACCTCATTCAGCCGCTTGGCCTCGTTTGTCCCCTGTGGGTGCAGGAATGTCAGGAACAGGATCAGGGAGAGATACATTTCTAAAGGTTAACAAAAAACCGGGGGAATGTTGACCAAGACGCACCCGAAAACGATTATGCAGTCGCGGCCCGGGACTCCATTTCCGACCATCTATTCACCTGTTGCATGGCACTGATGCTAGAGTAGCGCCGCGATGTTGACCTTTTTGGTGGCGGCCCTGGTTGCCGTCAGCGCTCTGGGCAGCGAGGGGACACAGCCTTTAATCCTTTTGCTCTACCGCTCCCTCCTCTTTGCGATCACCTTCTGGTGCGGCCGTCAGCTTTACCGCAACCGGTCCTTCCCGGTCTGTCCAAAGTTTCTGGCCGCCGGCTTCGCGGCATGTCTCCTGATGCTCTCGTTCCTGCGAAGTCCTTCGCCGTTTGAAGGGTTCTATTATTGGTACCAGTTCGTTCTGTTCGCCGCGGCATTCGTGGTGTTTGCCGCCTACAGCAGAAGCCGGCCGGCCGCCTGGAAGATGCGGATCCTCTGGCTGGTGGTTGCAATCCAGGCTGCTTATCTGATCGCTGGGCTCGCTTCCCGCACGCGCCCTATCTACGCCGGTTTTGCAAATCCGGACTATCTGGGCTCCTTCCTGCTGGTCGGTTTTTCCATCTGCCTTTCCATCGCACTATTTCGAACCGAACGACTGCAACGCGCTGTTGGCGCCGCCGGCTGTTGTTTTTTTTATTTTGGAATCATTGAAACTTTGTCCCGCGGTGCAACGGTCGCGGCTTTCCTGGTCGTCATCGCGGCTGCCCTCCGCTTTAACCACGGAGCATGGATCTCGAAATTCGCCGGACTTGCCGTGCTGGGAATCCTGCTGGCGGCCGGAGTGATCTTCAGTCCCTCCCTGGTACAGAAATTCACCGACGTCGGCAGCAGCAACCCCTATAACTACATGCGGCCGAAAATCTGGGCGCAAACCCTGCGCTTGATCCGGGACCATCCGGTGTTCGGCGTCGGCCTCGGTCAATTCGTGCACGTTTCGAGGAGATATGCTCCCGCGCTCGAAAGCGAACGTGCCGCCCGGTATGCCCAACGGCCCGGGATCGCCCATTCGGAGTATCTGCAATATGCCGCGGAGACCGGTGTGCCGGCGGCGCTCCTCCTGCTGAGTCTTGCGGGATATCTGATGTGGCTGGCCATCAAGCGGGCAGAAACCTGCACAGTCGAGTCCCGCGCCATTCAGGAAGCGGCCATCCTGAGTACCGTCGGTTTAGCCGCGCATGCCCTGTTCGACAACAACTGGGTTGTTCCGGTAATGGCCGCGTGGACGGTGATTTTCGGCCTCGCAGATGTTCTGCCGGATGCGGATTGGAAGCCGAATCTCAACTGGACAACCAGCGGAAAAGTGGCTTTGGCGATCCTGACTCTGATCATCTATGCGCATTCAACGCTGATACCCGGCATCGGTCTCCGCTTCAATCAACTCGGATCTCAAGCCTTCGCCGCCAACGATTTGGATAAAGCCGAAGCGGATTACCAGATTGCGGCCGACATCCTTCCGCTGCACTCCGCACTGTTGGATGATCGCGGAATGCTCTGCCTGGCCCGCTATGAGCAGACCCACGATCGGCGCTGGATCGGCGCGGCGGAGGATTTCTTTGCCCACTCGGCAGACGCAAATCCCGACTCAAAGGAGCCTTGGAGTCACCTCGAGCGGGCTCTGATTTTGAGCCTGACGGGCAACCCGGATACCGACCGGCGAATCCATCCTCAGATTGCGCTGATCGACCGCGACATCTTACGCGTCGATCCGTTTGATCCATTTGTCCGCAAGAACCTGGCAGAAGCTCTCTATCGCGGTGGGCGAAAACAGGAAGCGCAGGAGGAACTCCGGCACGCAATAGAGATCGAACCAAACTATGTGGCGGCGTACCTGACGATGGCGGATTGGGCGAACGAAGCCGGCAATATCGACGGCGCCGCTCAATATCGGCAAAAAGCAATGGACATCGACACGAAGTATCCCGAGGCCAGAAGAAACGGGCCGTATGAACACCTGTTGCTGGCGCGCCCGGAGGCGGTCCATTGATGAAAGAGTAGCCGGAACGCAAATTCGCACCGTCGATCCACGCGAAGGCTTTGCTTTATAGATTTCGCGGCGGCACGTAATCGGAATAGGATGGATTAACACAGCTGAAAGAGGGTCCCATGGTTCGACGGAAGGTCGCTAGACTCGAGCGCCGCATTCGCGAGTTGGAAGAAGAAGCTGCCCGGAAGACCGAAGCCTCGGCACAGGCGATTCGCGAAAGCGAAAAGCGCTTTTTGTTATTCATGGACAATATGCCGGGGCTTGCCTGGATCAAGGACATCAAGGGCCGGTATGTCTACGCCAACGAACCTGTCCTTAAAGAGGTGCCCCCATTTCGCGGGGAATGGCTCGGCAAAACCGATGCAGAACTATGGCCGCCGGAAGTTGCTAAAGAATATTGCTCGAACGATAAGTTAGTCCTCTCTTCATGCCGGCCTTTGCAGACCGTCGAGCATTTCATCAAGGACGGCGAGATGCGGCATGTCCTGGCCCACAAGTTCCCGATGATCGACGAAAGCGGTTCGGTCGTCATGATCGGCGGCATGAGCGTGGACCTTACGGAGCGGATAAAGGCGGAAGAATCGCTGCGAGTTCGTGTAAGACAGCAAGACGCCATCCTTCAATTTAGCCGGCAGGCTTTGGCAGGTGGCGACACGTCTTCACTGCTTCACGAAGCGGCTGCGGTTGTGACGAAGACCCTTCGCGTCGACTATTGCAATATTATGGAGTTAACCCACGATGGCACTGGTCTGATCCTTCGTACCAGTACAGGCTGGGACCCTGCGCTCGTCAATCAGATAGCCCTTCCTTCAGGTGCCCAATCTGCCGGCGGATATGCGGTCCTTCACAATGAAGCAGTGGCCTTCGAGGACATTGGCAGTGAAACCCGGTTTTCAGCTACCGCCATTTACCGGCGTTACGGAATCTTCAGCGGCGGCGTGGTTCCCATACCGCTGGTCGATCGCCCCTTCGGCGTCATCAGCGCCTTGACGACAGTCCGTCGAGTCTTCTCGGAAGAGGATATGCGGTTCCTGCAGTCTCTTGGCAACATTCTGGCAGCGGCTCTACAACGGCGTTTCCTCGAAGGGATCGTCATTGAAATCGCCGAGAGAGAACAGCGGCGTATCGGACAGGAACTGCACGATGGGGTCTGTCAAAACCTGGTCAGCATTGGATTGTTCGCGAAGAGTTTCCAGACGCGGCTTGCCAGGAGTTCCATACATCAGTCGCGCAAGGCTCGGGAACTGGTGGGCCTGGTCTGTGATGCTGCGTCGCAGGTGCGCGAAATCGCACGAGGTTTGATTCCCGCCGACCTGGACGGGCAGAATCTCATTGCTGCTCTTCGCGCCCTGGCAGGAAGCATAGAAAAACGGACCGGAATCAGCTGCAGATTCCGGCGCGTTGGCCAGGTGGTGATCCCGGAAAATGTAACCGCCTATCATCTGTTCCGTATTGCGCAAGAAGCCGTCAACAATGCCGTGAAACACAGCCATGGGAAACATATATGGATCGTCATGCGGACCGACGATAACAGAATCGCGCTGTCCGTCCGGGACGACGGCATCGGTCTTCCGGCCGAGCCTGAACGCTCCAAAGGAGTAGGGCTCCAGACCATGGCGTACCGGGCGAGCCTGATCAATGCCTCGCTATGGAGCGGGAGCGTACGAACGGCCGGCTCCAAGGGTGCGAACGTTGTCTGTTCGCTGCCTCGCGAAGCTCGCAGGTCTTCAAACAGCAAATCGGCAGCCGCATCCTGAGCGCTGGCTTTGCACTGAGCCTGAATAATGTCAGTGGTGAAAAAACGAAGCAGCAGCAGGATACAGAATGCCGAGACCAGAGCCGCTACGAGTACGAGAACCCGCGCAGACCATCGCGGCCGGGAAAGCTCCAGGGTTTCGATCGCTTGCTTCGCGATCCTGCGGTCGATCGATTTCGACTGAGCGGCGAGGCCGGCAGTCAGACACCGTTCGGCGAGGACGTTGATCAATCGGGGCGTCCCGTTCGAGTAACGATGGATAAGCCGAAGGGCTCTGTCGTGAAAAATCGACGCGGGCTGGCCATCTGCAGCAGCTTTTGCTGATGCGTTTCAAGATTGGAAAGAATCCGGATCTGCTCCAGTGTCGCCACTGGAATGTTCTGCGCCTCATCGATGATCAGGAGTGCCCGGCGGCCGACCGACACCAGCGATAGGAGAAAGGTGTTCAGGTGCGCAATCAGGTCGTCCTTGGAAATTCTTGGATTCTTGTCCAGTTCCGCCTGGGAAATCACCGTATGCGGCAGGTTTTCGAGAACAGCCCGGCACAAGGTCGTCTTGCCGGTTCCGATGTCACCGTAGACAACGATGAACCCTTCGCCGCGATGCAGTCCATACCGAAGCAGTTCATATGCACGGATGTGCGATTCGCTCCTGAAAAAAAATCGCGGATCGGGCGTCAGGCTGAAAGGAGGTTCACGAAGGCCGTAGAATTCTTCGTACACTCACTGCCGGTCGCGCTGCGATGTGATCATGCCGGTCGAGCCTGCCTCTGACCAGCATTTTATCGCATTCGTCTAATTTCCCCGCGTGGGAAAGCGAATGTCGTAGAACCCGTCCTCGTATCCGGCTCGCCACTCTTTCGGGAACCGCCCTGCAAACCAATTGAAACTTTCGTTCTTCTCGATCAGCAGATCGTCGGCCTGGAACGTTGAAAGCGGGATCTGCGAAGGATCGAGAGGACGTTCGTAAAACTCCACGATGCCGACACGCCTGCTTTCGTCGTGAGTCAGGAACACAACCACGTCTTTGTCCCTGGAAACAACGCACAGGACGCGCCGGCCTTGACGAGCGAGGCGCTCCGCACCTTCCCCGACACGTGTCGCTGCAGAGTTAAAATAGATTGAAGCCACCTGCGAGTCGACCGATCCGAAGAAATAGTCATAGTCGCCGGCAAACCAGATCCAGATCAGTAAAACAATCAGGCCGGTTCTGGCTGCGGGAACCCTTGTCACGAGCGTCCAGAAACCCAAAGACGCAAGCACCAGATAGACCGGAAGCACGATAAAAAGCCGCGTCAGGCTCGGACCCGCAACACCAAGGATCAAAATGGCCGAGATCCACGACACCAGCAGGAACACGAAAGCGGGCTTGACGATCCACCGCTTTGTCTGGATAAGCCCGAGAATCAATGGCGCAATCAGCACAATGCGAAGGGGACTGTGACCTTGTGCCGTGAGGGCGGCGCTGATGGAATCAAAGAAAAAGCCGGGGCCCGCAATGTCGCGGTAACGATCCGGATAGTAAAAAGGCAATAGCGCGGTTGAAGCGACATTCACCAGCTTGTCCCACGCGCTCCCGACCAGCACATAATCGCCCCTTGCCAGGAAGTCCTGCGGCCGCATCGCCAGAAACAGCAAGTTGGGAATGGATGTGGCGAATGCCGCTGCCGCGATCACCAGGTATTTCCGTCTGAAAGATTCCCTTTTCTCCGGCTCGCTCAGGCAGCGGACCATGGCATACACGACGAATGCAATCGGCAGCACGCGGCAGGCGGTATATGAATAAACACTCAGGCCGAGAACGGCACCGCAGAGAATACTTCTCCAGGTTTCTGCCCGCCGTTCCGCTCCATCCAGCAACATAGCAAACAGTGCCAGAAAAAACGGTGCGGCGATGGCCCTCAATCCGCTGCGGGCATAATGAAAGAGCCAGAGCGAGGAAACGGCTGTCAGAGCCGGAACCCACAGCGGAATCGTTTCGCTGATGCAGGTGGTCAACCGGCAGATGAGATAGATAATGGCGAGCGCGAAGAGCCAGCTTGTCAGCTGGATCGCTATGGTCGTCGGACCAAATGCCGACACCATGCCGCCGACCAGATACAAATATAAGGTCTCCGCAGAATTCCCGATCGAAGAGGTAATGACCTCGAAGTGTCTGCCCTGAACCAGATAGATGCCGCGGAGCGCTTCCTGCGCCGTGTCGCTGAACAGTCCGTCGGGCATGATATCGCGCCGGACCACAAGGCTTGCAGCATATATCGACAGTATCGTAAGAACTGCGATGCGCGCCGGCCAGCGATCATTCCTCATGACGGAGTTCCCGAAGTTTCGCCTGGATACCCTGGTTTTCCGGGTCTACGATCGCCGCGCGCTGGTAAGCGGCGGCGGCGGACTGTTTCTGGCCCGTCTCCTCGAGGGTGCGGGCCCAATTGAAGTACAGTGTTGCATCGGGATAGGGTATGGAGTCGATAGCCATGCGATACATGGCTTCAGCCTCTTTCATCTTCCCTTCCATCATGTAGCAATCGCCCATGCGGCGGCGGGTATCGGCGTGTCCGGGATCGACCTGAAGCGCCCGTTTCAGCAGGGGCCAAGCCTGATCGCAGTTGTTGTCGTGGATCCTGGTCAGCGCCAGCGTGCTCAGCAGTTCCGGATAATCCGGGATAATCCGGAGCCCTGCTTCGAGTTGCGTGCCTGCGTCGTCAACCCGCCGTTCCTTAATCAGAGCGAATCCATAACCCAGTCTCGCCTTGGCGCTGTCCGGAACAACTCGAACCATATTCGCGAAGAAGGTGAAGTCGTTCCGGCGAATATAGTCGTGCCCGTTACAAAGAACGATCGCAATCAGCAGGCCGCCGGCAGCCACCAGCTGCCTTTGCCGGGCGTTTGCGATGGCGTTATAGGCGAACGCAAGCGCAATCGATATGCCGATGAGCGGAAGGTATAAAAACCGTTCCGCCATCAGCACACTGATGGGAACAATCCAGTTCGAGGCCGGCAGAAAAACCACAAATGCGAACAGAACGCCGAGGCTGACGATCCGGTTTCGGCGCCGGTACCACAGCGCCCATAGTCCGATCGCAACGATGAGCAGCAGGCCGAGCCAGGCATCCCAACTCGACGCATGAGCGATTGGAATCGCGTTGTAGTCATAATCCCCCGCAACATTGACCGGAAAGAAAATGAGAATCAGATAATTGATGAAAACGCGACCGGCGGTCAGAAGTCGTTCAAAATAAGTCAGCCGGCCGGCCATGTATTGCGCTCCGTGAGGAATGCCCAGGGCGCCGAGGACCGAAAAACGCAATAAAAGATAGGCTGCGGCAATGGGAACATAGACCAACAGCCGCCATATCGATTTTGTGCGGGAATCGCGATCGAAACCTCCAGCGAGCCACAGGTCGAGCACGAGGATTGCGGGCAGAACGATTGCATTTTCTTTCGACAAAAGAGCGAATGCGAACAGAAGCGCCGACCAGACGGGTTTGCCTTTACGAAACAGCAGCCACGCGGCGAGCAGAAAGCAGGCGGAAAAGAGGTCGCCTCGGCCGACAATGCTGGTCACCGCTTCGGTGTGGACCGGATGAACGATGTAGATCAGCATGGCCGCTACCGGGATGATGCCGTTGCCTGTAAGGCTCGTGCACAGCAGAAAAACCAGAAACCCATTGACGGCATGGAGCGCCAGATTCGTCAGGCGGAATCCCGGCGCCCATCGTTGCCAGATCGCGTAATCGACTGAAAGCGAAAAAACAGTGAACGGCCGGTAAATCCCCTCATACTGCTGCTGCGCCCAGTACGGCGATTTGAGGAATTTGACGGGCGTAATGGAACGAATCGCAGGATTAGACGCAACCAGTGGCGCGTCATCGAAGATAAGATCGTTCGGCAATGCATTCAGGTAGCAGATAGCCACAATGATCAACGACAAAAAGAAAGCCCTGCGGTTGCTGAGCGTCCCCGCACTTGTCCTGTTGATCATTGCTTTCTGCCTCCAGGCATTACTTGCCCTTCCCAGACTGTCTGCCACCAGCGACGAACCCATCCACCTCTCGGCCGGATACAGTTACTGGCAGACGCGCGATTTCAGGTTGAATCCCGAACATCCGCCGCTGGCAAAATTGATTGCCGCGCTCCCGCTCCTGATCATTCATCCCGCTTTCGACACCAGCCATGACGACTGGAAAGCGCCGGTGCAGGAGATTTTCGGATTTAACTTTCTCTACAGCAACGACGCCGACCGCCTGCTGTTCTGGAGCCGTACAGCGATGGTGCTGCTGGCGGCGGCCGGCATCATTGTGACGTTCCTGTGGGCGCGTGATCTGTTCGGCATCCCGGCCGGCCTCTTTGCCGCGGCCATGTACAGCTTCTCCCCGAATCTGCTGGCCCATGGAATGCTCGTCACGACCGATGTGCCTCTGGCGGTTTTCGCGGTGCTGGCGTTCTATCTTTTCTGGAAAGGCAGTGAAGTCCGTTCGTGGCGTATGGACATAGCCACCGGCCTGGCTTTGGGCGCTGCCATGGGAAGCAAGTTTTCGGGAGCTTTTCTGCCGGTGCTGATCGTGATTTTCTGTCTCGCGCGCGACCGCCGCACGGCACTGCGGCGGCTTGCCTTGATCGCGATAGCCTCGCTTGCCGTGATTCAAGCGATCTATCTGTTTTCGGGTTCCCCGCTGCTCTATTTCAGGAATGCTTCTCTGGTAAATGCAAACCACGTTCAGCACTACCCGGTTTATCTGTTCGGCCAACTGAAGCCGGGAGGCTGGTGGTACTACTTTCTGGCCGCATTTCTGGTGAAGGCCACAGTGCCGACGCTGATCGCCATTATTTTCGCGGTGCTGCACCTCGTGTCGAAGCGCTTCGTCTCGAGTTGGGGAGAAATGATACTGCTGGCTGTCATTTGCTTTTATACGGCATTGATTTCGATGGCTGCCGACCAGATCGGACTGCGCTATTTGATTCCCATATTTCCGTTCGTCTTCATCTGGACAAGCAGGATCGTTCCCTGGATTTTGTCGATGCGGGGCGGTGCGATAGTCATAGGGGCGTTGCTCGCATGGCAGGTGTTCGCGGCCGTCCGGGCGTTTCCAAACTACATTCCCTATTTCAATGAGCTCGCAGGAGGTGCTGCGCAAGGGCCGTGGTTGCTGGACGATTCGAATGTGGATTGGGGCCAGGGCGTGAAACAGGCCGCGCAATACGTGCGGGACCATCACATAACGAACCTCCGGATGCACACGTTTTCGCCGATCGACAACCCGCAGTACTACGGCCTCCCGCCGGACATTCCATTGCCGGAATCGTTCCGTCTCCTGGTGGCTCAAAGGCCCGCCCCTGGCGTCTATATCGTCAGCGCGCATTATGTTGCGAGAATGAGAGGCGTAAGCCGCGAGTGGCAGACGTACACGCCGGTTGACCGCATTGGCGATTCGTTGTGGGTCTATGCATTTTAGTTGGCTGCCCCCATCTGGCTCAGCTTCATCTTGATTCCCGGGTCGGTTGGATCAATAAGCGCAGCCCGCTGGTAAGCCGAAATCGCCGCCGGAATTCTGCCGATCGCTTCGAGCGTATGCCCCCACGAAAACAGCAGCTTCGCATCCGGATGGTCGGAATTCTGGATTGCCAGGCGGTAGCTGTGCTCCGCCTGTTCCGTTTTGTCTTCCATTGAAAAACAGTCCCCCAGGACCCAGAGGCTTTGCCATTGTCCCGGCTCTGCCCTGAGAGCTTGCACGAGCAAGGGGCGGACGCGATCGCACCGGCCATCGATGCGGAGTGTCGCGCTTGCCAACCCCGCCAGCAGAGGTGCGCTTCCCGGCTTGATTTTCAAACCGGCCTCGAATTGCTCTTTCGCCTCCGCTGCTTTGTCCACTCGCATAAGGGCGAAGCCGTATCCCAGGCGGGCCCGGGCATTCTGAGGAACGAGGCGTACTGCGTTTTCATGAAACGTCAGAGTGTTCCGCCAGACGTAATTGTGTCCTATGCACAGGATGACAGCGATGCCGACGATCCCGGTTGCGGCGATGTAGCGGACTTCGGCACGCGGAATCGAAGCCCAGCCAATTCCGGCGAGCAGCGCGAATCCGAATGCAGGAGTGTAGAGAAACCGCTCCGCCATCAGCAGGGCGATCGGCATGATCCAGTTCGAAACCGGAAGCAGCGTGATAAAGAAAAACAATATTCCCAGGCTGACTGCCGGCTTCGTTTTCGCCAGCCGGAGGGCCAGGACGATCAGTCCGGCAACCAGAACCAGACCGAGCCATGCATCCCAATCTCTAAAGCCGGCCACAGGAATCGAATTGAAATCGTAGTCGCTCGGAATCTGCACCGGCATGAACAGCAGCCGGAGATACTGAAGGAAGACGCGGCCGGATGTAATCCAGCGCTGGGACAAAGTGAATTTGCCGTCGAGATACTGCCCGCTCGTGGGAATTCCCAGGCCGCCCAAAGCGTAAAAACGCAAAGCAAGATACCCCGCGCCGGCTGCAGCCAGGACTGCAAATCGCTTCCATGCCGCAATGACCTTTTTGACTCCTCCTTCATGTAAGGCCATATCGAGCATTGCGATCGCAGGGAATGTGATGGCGCTCTCTTTCGAGAGCGCTGCCAGGACATACGCCAGTGCGGACCAGCCGGTCCGGCCTTTCCGGAATGCGAGCCATGCGGTGAAGAAGAATGCGGCGGCCAGAAGTTCACTTCTTCCGACGATGCTGACCACGGCCTCCGTCTGCATTGGATGAATAACGTATACGGCGGCTGAACCCAGCGCCGCTAACGGCGACTCCAGCAAACCATTCACGAGAAGAAACACGAGCCAGCCGTTGAGGGTGTGAATCATCAGATTCACGAGGCGGAAACCTGGAGCCCATACATGCCAGATCGGATATTCCAACGAGAAAGTAAAGATGGTCAGCGGCCGGTAAATCCCGGCGTGGGTGAGATCTCCCCAATACGATTGAATCAGCAAATGGAATGGATCGATATGCCGGATGCGCTCGTTGGCTGCGACAATCAGAACGTCGTCGAGAATGAAGGCATTGGGGATTGAATTGGCATAGCAAACAGCAACCAGGACGGCGCAGACGACCAGCGCACGTCCTGGTGTGATCCAGCTATTGGACGGGCGCACCCGAGTATCCCGTGGGCGCGCGCGAGGGATCCGTCGAGAATCGGACGACGTAGTCGGGGCCACTGTAATAGTCGTAGCGGCCGCCATTGTAGCCGGCGGCGGTAGCGGTCGCCGTGTAATTCAAATTGTCCGGCGTGACCTGAACATTGAAGATATATCCCGATGTCGGCTGTGAGTACTGCAGATCCAGCAGGCCGGCCGAGACCAACGACACGATATTGCCGTACTGGCCCTGGCTGTTCGAGAGATATTGAACTTCCGCGGTATTGAGCGTTCTCATATTCGCAACCGCATGGGTTTCATTGGCACTCTGCCGCGAACGAAGCAACGATGGGATGGCGATCGTTGCAATGATCAGGATGATCGCAACCACGAGCAGCAGTTCAAGTAAAGAGAAGCCGTTTCTTTTATTCATCGTTAATCGTCGGTGAAAACCCGGCCTGTTCGGCCGCTCCCGGCATCTACCTCCCCAAGCGCCCTAACTATGGCAACTGGGCAACCATTTCGCAAGCTTATACTTATCAACCACTTATAATGGAGTCGTTATGTCAAGAATGACAAAATACAGTCATTGAACCTGCGCTTTACGTCATCCCCCGGAAAAGCAAAAACGCGGACCGCCCGAAGGCGATCCGCGTTTTTATCAAGACAGAATCGGAAAACTTCTAGCCAACCGGCGCTCCGGACTGACCCGTCGGGAAACAGTTGCCATTGGGGCCGCCGCAACCGCTCGTAGCAGTGGAGTAGCGGATGACTGCATCCGGCAAACTATAGTAGGCAAACCGGCCGGCGTTCGCCGATGTCGGCGCTGCCCCAACAGTGTAGTCCGTGCCCGAGGCGGATACGGTGAAGTTGTATCCCGAAACCGAACCCGTGAACCGGGTGTCCAGAAGACCCTGGGAAACCAGCGATATCACATTACCGTAAGCGCCCTGATTCGACGACAGGTAGGTTACTTCAGCCGTGTTAATGGTTCGAACCTGTGCGACGGCCGATGATTCCTGTGCCGCTTGGCGCGACCGCAGCAAACTGGGGATTGCGATGGTCGCAATGATCAGAATGATGGCCACCACGATCAACAATTCCAACAACGAAAACCCGCGATTACTCTTCATTTGTCTATGCCCTCCGTGTTTAAACAAAATCAATTTTTTCTCCTAGGCCGAAGTCTGTTTCGCCGGTCCGAAAACTTGGAACGGGCCACCGAACTCCCAACAGTCCCCACCTGAGGCCGCACACAGTAATGCAAACGGGTAGCCATCTTGCTGATGAAGCAATATCTATGGTTTGCGAGAACTTTAAGCCAAAAATATGACAAATTCCGTCAATAAGATTGATTAATAACGTCACTTCCGGAGAATCGCACCAATGCTAGAGTGTCTGCCATGCTGAAGCGGCTCGGGATTGAGGACAACCTGCAGTTTGCACTCACGCTTTGCATTCTGACTGTCATTGTCGTCACGACGTTGGGCAACAGCGGCGGCGCCCCCTGGGCCTTCTTCACATATCGCACTGCGCTGCTCCTGCTCGCCGTTCTGTCGATTGCAGGTTGCCGTCGGGCCGGTGAACGGATTTCTTCATTCTTTCTGGGAGCCGCCGGACTGCTCCTTGCGCTGATGGTCATCTCGGTCTTACGGATCCAGGGATCGCACTTCGAAGGTTTATATCTCTGGTACAAGTACGTGCTCTTTGCCTGTGCGTTTCTCGGCCTGGCAAAGTATTCGCGCTACCGATCGCCAATATGGAAGGGATTCCTTCTTGGTGCGATTACCGCCGTCGGACTCGTTTACGTGCTGCAGGACCTGATAACGAAGAAATATCCGGTGGCCGGATTTTCGCCCAACAATACCGACTATTTCGGCACTTTTCTCCTGATCGGTCTGGCGGTTGCATTGGCTGCAGCAGTCTTCGGTCAGGACCTCCGGTGGCGCGCCGCGGCAGGCGTTTCAGGCGCCCTTACACTCTTCGGCATTTTCAAGACGACATCGCGAGGCGCGACTCTGGCGGCCGCCGTGATGATCGTGATCCTCGCAATTCGCGGACGTAATCGGATCGCGCGGCCCGTCTGGCTGATGCTGGGGCTGCTGTTTCTGGTAGCTGCCATTGTATCCAGTCCTTACCTCATCCAGAAATTCACCGACCGCGGCGAACACGATCCATATAACTATGCGCGGATCGAGATCTGGCGCGGAGCTCTTCCGATCATTGCGCACAATCCCATATTTGGGGTCGGCTTTGGCCAATACTTCCACATCTCCAAACGCTACACCTTGCCGATCGACGGCGCCGTTGCCCGTTATTTGAAACGCGCACAGATGGCGCATAGCGAGTATCTTCAGCACGTTGCTGAACAAGGCATACCTGCCGCGCTGATTTTATTTTCGCTCCTCGGGTATTTGATTTACCTCGTCTGGAAGCGTGCCGGGAATGCCTGGCCGGAGCAACGAATATTTCACGAGGCGGCTTTATTGACAGCCGCTGGCGTGGGCCTGCATGCAGCTGTCGATAATTGCTGGACGATTCCGGTAACAGCGTCGGCCTTGATCGTGCTTTCAATGGCCGATCCCCTTCCGCTCGCAAAAAAGGAATCGTGGCGAACCTGGACGGCGCGTGAGGTTGCTCTCGCTGCTGTCCTGCTGGGTGCAGCCTACGTCGTTTCGACGCTGATTCCAGGCATGGGGCTGTACTACAACGATATGGGCCATCAGGCTTACGACAGGAACGACTATGCGAAGGCCGAACAGTACCATCTCAAGGCCATTCGTATTGCGCCCGACAATCCCCTGTTTCTGGACAACCTCGGAATGGTTTATCTGCAGGCCTCTATTGACAGAAAAAATCCCGCACTGCTTGTACCTGCCCATACTTATCTCGCGCGCGCAATCTCCGCATGTCCCCAATCGTTGGAGCCGCATATCCACATGGAGACGCTTTTATTGCGTTCGCTGTCCGGAGATCCCGCGCGCGATTCCGCTCTGTATCGGGAAATCATTCAGGTCGACAGCGAGATGTTGACAATCGATCCATACGTACCATTTCCCCGGAAGAATCTGGCCGGCGCCTACTACAACCTGGGCGACTCCGCCGAAGCCTTCAAGCAGGTCCAATTGGCCATCCATTACGAACCCAACTACGTACCCGGATATCTGCAACTCGCATCCTGGTATGCCGATAGCGGCAATGTCGTTGCTAACCGCCAATACACCGCGGCGGCGACGACGATCGTCGAGAAGTATCGCAACTTCAAACCGACCGAAATTTACGAAGCCATACTGCTCGGCAGACCGACGCTGCCGGGGGATACCAGATAGAATGCCTGAAATTCTCATCACCACGTCTCCATTCGGAGAAGGCGACGCCGCTGCACTCGAACTTCTCACAAGGAACAACATCTCCTACAAGCTCAATCCGCTTAAACGTCGGTTGAGCGAACAAGAGATTGCAAGTCTGATCGGCTCATACGAAGTGGTTATCGCCGGAACCGAACCTGTCACGGCGTCCGTTTTGGATCGCGCGCCGCAGTTGAAACTGCTTGCACACACCGGAATCGGCCTCGATAACATCGACCTTGGCGCTGCGCGTGCGAGAGGCATCGCGGTGACGTACACGCCGTCGGCTCCCTCCCCCGCGGTTGCCGAACTCGTTATCGGGCAAATGATTGCGCTGCTGCGAAAATCGGCATGTGCCGATCGCCGGCTGCGGCAAGGCAGCTGGAATCGGATCATTGGCCGGCGTCTGGCGAACATGACGGTCGGAGTGATCGGTGTCGGCCGGGTCGGACGCCTGGTCGTCCAGCATCTCCAGGGCTTTAAGCCCAGGCGCATTCTGCTCAACGATTTGGCTGTCGACGATGACTATGCAAGGCAAAACGGCTGCGAGTGGGCCGCTAAGGAAACTATCTTCCGCGCTGCCGACATCATTACGCTTCACATTCCTTTAACTCCGCAGACACGGCGGCTGATCGGCCCGAGCGAACTCCATTCGATGAAGCCCGGCGCCGTCCTTATTAACACGTCCCGTGGTCCGATCGTGGACGAGGCCGCCCTTACCAATGCCTTACGCGAACGGCCGGATTTCTCCGCCGCAATCGACGTGTTCGAAGAGGAGCCCTACAAGGGCGAACTCGCCGGTCTCGAAAACTGCCTGCTCTCGTGCCACATGGGATCCTGCACGGACGATTGCCGGCTCGAGATGGAAACCCAAGCAGCCAAAGAAGTTATTCGATACTTTCGCGGCGAACCCTTCGCTATGCCGGTGCCCGATTCGGAGTATGCCCTCCAGGCCGAAATGTAAGTGAGAACATTGGATCATTGCATCAATGATGCGATGGTTTCAAAAGAATGAACTGGCGGTTGAGACTCCTGAGTGGGAGCGCGCTTATGATACTCTCTGGGTGAGTCGAAATCGATCCGAGGTGGTGCATGGCCAAAGTCTTGATTGTGGATGATGACAGGCATGTTGTTCAGCTCACATCCGAAGTGCTCAGGCTCGGCGGCTGTGAGGTCGCTGCGCGTACCGATCCGCGCGAAGGCATAGTCGCATTCGAATCGTTCCAACCGGAGGTCTGCGTCCTGGATTTTTCGATGCCGGGAATGACCGGAGGCGACGTGTGCCGGCGGATGAAGGAACTGGATCCTACAGTTGAAGTTGTCTTTCTCACCGGCGAAGCCGATACCGGCCTCGCAGTAGAAATGATGAAACTGGGCGCACTCGACTATCTGCTCAAGCCTGTGAACATCCCGCAATTGATGACGGCGGTGTCGCGCGCTGCCGAACACCGGCGCCTGGTGCTGGAAAACATTGCGTACCGGGAACGGCTCGAAACGCTGGTTGTGGAGAGGACCAGGGCGCTCAATGAAACCCTCGACCAGCTCGGCGTGGTCCATGCCGCGACTCTTCACACGCTCGGGCTGGCGCTCGATTTCCGTGACCAGAGTACCGGCGGGCACTCCGCCCGGGTGGCGCGGCTGACCAAGGGTATTGCGGAAGAGATCGGCGTCTCGGGTCACGCTCTTCTGCAGATCGAGCAGGGCGCTCTCTTACACGACATCGGCAAGTTGAAAATCCCGGACCGGATTCTGCTGAAACCCGGGGCTCTGACCACCGACGAGTGGGCCACCATCAAGTGCCATCCTGAATACGGCCGCGAGTTCCTGGAGCGGATCGATTTTCTCGGCGGCGCCGCCGAACTCGTCTATATGCATCATGAAAAATTCGATGGCAACGGCTATCCCCAGGGCCTCCGCGGCGATGCGATTCCGATCGGCGCGCGCTGCTTCGCCATTGTGGACTCCGTCGATGCCCTCATTTACGAGAGGCCATATCACCGGGCGATCCCGTTCGATCAGGCGGCCGCGGAAATTCGCCGCTGCGCCGGGTCACACTTCGATCCCGACCTGATCGATGTCGCGCTCAATCACATTGAGAGCCGGCTTGAGAAGCGCGCAATGTCCGCCTGAAACACCAGCAGGCCGTCTGCGAACTTGTTTTTAGCCGCCAATGAGGCAAATTACGCCAATTAATTGGCGTAATTTGCCTCATTGGCGGCTAAACTTCTCTTTCGAAATTGCTGTGAATAACTATAACGGACACAAGGTCTTGATAACGGGAGGCCTTGGCTTCATTGGAAGCAACCTCGCGATTCGCCTTGTCGAATCCGGTGCGTCGGTCACCCTCCTGGACTCGAGGCATCCGACGTGCGGTGCGAACTATTTCAATATCGAGCCCATCAAAAACGACGTCGAGGTGATCGAAGGCGACAGTTGCAACCTCGAACTCATGCGTACGCTGGTTCGAGGTAAGCGCTTTATTTTCAATCTGGCAGGCCACGTCAGTCACATCGAATCGATGCAGCAACCCTTTGAGGACCTGCAAATGAACACGGTCGCGCCACTCACCGTGCTCGAAGCATGCCGGCAGGAAAACCGCGAGGTGCGCGTCGTCTATTCCGGCACACGACAGGCTTATGGGCGGCCCGAATCCCTTCCACTGGTCGAAACGCAGGTTCTGAAGCCGATCGATGTCAATGGTGTCAGCAAGATGGCGGGCGAGTGGTTTCATATGGTGTATCAGCGGGCACATGGGATCGCGGCCGTGTCGCTGCGTCTGATCAATACATACGGACCGCGGCAGCTGGTAAAACATGCCCGGCAGGGTTTCGTCGGATGGTTCATCAAGCAGGCGATCGAAGGTGAAGAGATTCAGGTGTTTGGCGACGGCCGGCAAATCCGGAGCTTCAATCACGTGGACGATGTCGTGGACGCCTTATTGATTGCGGGCTTCGACCAACGACTGGATGGCGATTATTTCAATCTGGCCGGTGTGCGGCCGATTTCTCTTGAGGAATTCGTCAAGACACTCATCGCGGCAGCGGGCAAAGGCTCGTACCGCATCGTTCCCTTCCCGTCCGACAAGAAGGCCATCGATATCGGAAGCGTCTACAGCTCCGCCGCGAAATTCAATGCGATCACGGGATGGAAAGCTCGCACGGCGATCGAGCAAGGTCTGGGTCACACGCTCGAATACTACCGTCAGCACCGGGAACACTACTGGTGATCCGGTCCATCCGCTCGACATGTTTGTGTCCTTCATGCTTCACTACCGCTCAATGAAGACGCCGAGCAAGTGGCGGGGGCTGCGCCGAAGGTTGCAAGCCGCATGGACAGGAATCACCGATCCCTTCGCCAGACTGTCATATTCGCAGGAGGGCGAAGACCTCATCCTGGAACGTATTCTCGAAGGCCGCGACAAAGGGTTTTACATCGACGTGGGTGCGCATCATCCGAAACGCTTTTCGAACACGTACCGCTTTTACCTGAAGGGCTGGTCGGGGGTGAACATTGATGCGACGCCCGGATCGATGGAGCCATTCCGAACGGTCCGGCCACGTGACCGGAACATCGAAGCCGCGATCTCAGCGGATACACGCCCGATCACATTTCATCTTTACAATGATCCGGCCTTGAACTCGGCCCAACCGGCCGAAGTCCGTAATATCGATCCGGCCAGGCATCGCGTTATCCGGCAGGTCACGGTAACGCCGCGCCCTCTCTCGGAGGTCTTGTCGAGTGTCATTACAAACGGCCAGATCATCGATTTTCTGACAGTCGATGTGGAGGGTCTGGACCTTCAGGTTCTGCGCTCGAACGACTGGCAACGGTACCGGCCTGCCCTGGTGCTTGCAGAAGAGGTACGCCGCGCTGATAGAGAGCATGAAGGCGAAATCACGGAGTTCATGCGGGCGCAGCACTACACTGAATTGTGCCGTACGATGAATACCATCTTTTTCCGGGATGATCGGGGCCGTCTGTAGCTCAAAACGAACCACGAAGGCGCCGCAACGATGCAAAGACATCACGCCAGTTCGAATACTTCCATGCATTCCAGGGCATGAACATCTGAGTAACAATCCGACCCTGATGTACCGTCGGGCCGTAAAAAAAACTCGTGGCATAGCCTCCGACGGCATAAGCCGCCAGTGTTGCCACCGCCGCGCCGCGGCCACCATATTGTGGTATCAAAGTGAAATTCAGCAGAATATTCAGTACTGCTCCGGCGGCGGTGGACAAGAGCAGGAAGGTATTTAAATTCCTTGCGTTGCAGTAAGCGCTCCGGATCAGACCCACGCCGACAAAAACCCCGGCCCACACGCTGATGGCGAGCATCGTCTGCATGCCCTCGTATTCGGCGCCGTAGAGCGCGGTAGACACCACTCCCGAAAACAAACTCAGCGGCAAGGCGAAGACATACGCCACAAGGACCATGGCGGCATAGAACCGCCGGACGGTCGAGTCCAGCCGATCCTGAGACACCGCGTTGGCGTCCACCAGCTTCGGGAAAATCGATGTGGATATAGCCACCAAAACGAAATACCAGCCTTCGGAAATGCGGACAGAGGCGGCATATTTTCCGATTTCCTGCACGCTCGATAAGCTCTTCAACATCACCTGGTCGATGCGCATATAGACCATTACCATCAGCGAGGCAAACATCAGCGACCAACTGTCCCTTAACAGCGTCCGCGCAGTGGCGAAACTCCATTGCCATGCCGGGGTGTTCACTGCCTTTGCACGATGCACGATGAGCAACATGCTGGCCGCCAACAGCAACTCCCCGGCGCCGGCAACCGCAAACGCCTTTAAAGGAGCCCGGTAAAAGATCAGCAGCAGCTTCAGCACGGAGATCACCTGGAAGGCGATGGACCGCGCAACGGTCACGTATTTCGATTGGAGAAGGGCCTGAAAATCGTAGTCAACAACGTCGGCGGCCTGGGCGATGGTTCCGGCCGCCGTGATCGCCACGAGCACTATCGTCCGGACATCTCCCGGATTGAGGACACCTGCGATCCCAGTCGCGGCCGCAAGAATGACAAAACCGCCGGCCAGCTTCAGGAGAAAGGCCGTGCCCAGGATTTGTCCCCTTTCGAGGCGCCTTGTGACCAGTTCCCGTACGACAATCCGCTCCAATCCCAGATCCGAAAGCCACGCAAAAAGCGAAACAAATGCCGCCGCATAGCTGAGCAAACCAAATTGTTCGGGGCCCAGATAGCGCGCCACCCAGATTCCCACGACAAGGCCTATGGCCATCCGAACGACCTTGTCCGCTATCAACCAGCCAGCGTTCTGCAGGGCGGAGCCGGAAGCCGGCTTGATTTCTTGCGTCGCCATAAGACAGGGCACTCATTCTATAATGCCGTCGCGGATCGAACGGGAAGATGTTGCTCAGGCCAGGAAGGGCTTCAGGAAAGACTTCAGGAATGACTTCAGCCTCCACCTCAGGCGGATGGAATTGAACCGGTAAAAGGCACGCACAATTCTCGGGTCAGGCCTGATCTCGCGAGGAAAACGGACCGCTGCGCCGGACAGGCTATTCCCGATTTCGACCGATAAACGATCGGTTACTCCGCAATGGACGCCAGTCCCATCAAATCCGATATTCCGGACCCGGGACTGCACAGGGAACACGCAGAACGCGTTATTCTGATAGTGCGCATAGCACCACCGTATCGCCCACGAATCGATTTTCCCCTGAAACTGCAGGTCGAGCATATTCGCGAGATCGTTCCCGCCACGATTGAACTGCCGGCGCGCCTGGACATCCGACTTGAAGACCGGATAGTCTTGCACATCCCAATCCACCATGCGCCAGCGATCGCGCCATGTCGCCCACCCCCACGAATTGCAACGGTAGCTGAAATACGCATCGAATGGGTACGACGGGTCGATCGCAATCGGAAAATTGAATCCGGTGACTGAAAATACGCGGCTCTCCGTTTCATACGCCGCCAGCGCCTCATTGATGAATGCGAGATAGTCCGGCGCGGTAACGATGTCGTCCTCCAGTACCACAAGACGTTCGTAGCGCTCGAACAGACTGCTGACTCCGGTGATAACAGAACGCGCCAGTCCAAGATTCGCAGACCGCTCGACAACATTCACGCTCTTGAAGCCGTCGATCCTGGCGAGCACGCGCCGCACCTCGTCGACATTCGTGCGCTCGAACTCCGTCCGCGGCGCATCCGAAAAAACGTAGAGTTCAGTCCTCGCGGCCAGGCTGTTGAGCCGCAGAGCCTCCAGGGTCTGGCGAGTGTGATCGGGGCGTTTGTAGCAAAACAGCACCACTGGCGAAGGTTCCGGCATTCATCCCTTCCCGTACTGAAATTTCCATAGATTCGATGGTTCGTCGGCAAAATAACTTTTGGTAAATGGATGAACCTCCGGATCAGAACGCAGATCCATGGCATCTACAAAACGATATGAATTGTGCTGGGCATCGGACAAAGCCAGCTTACTGTGAGGAAGGACAACCTCGCTTGCCATCACCACGTAGTGAGTATTGAAACCTGGATCTTCGAAAACATTGCCCTCATAGATATGATCGTAGATCCCCCGGAATTTCATTTCGCAGAGATCGAGTTCCAGGCCGAGTTCCTCTCTCGAGATCCTGCGAAACGCCTGCTCTGCGGATTCATTCTTGAAAATGCGCCCGCCAGGCACAAACCAGAAACCGCGCGCCGGAGCGTTCTTCCTTAATCCAAGGAGGATTTTGTTCTCGGGACTCTTCACAATGAGATCCACCGCCAGCAGAGGCGTATTTCGCACGACCGATTTGAATTCAGCAGGCTCCAGCATCAGTCACTGCCTCGATCTTTTCGAAAAACGAAAGATAACTTCTGGCCGCATTGTTCCATGAATAGTGCTCGATGTTTCGCGAGTTGGTCTCTCTCTGACGCTTGCGGTACGGCTCGTCATTCCAGATTTTGTTCAAAAGCATGGCCAATTCGTCTACGTCCAACGACTGAAAGAGATTAAGGTCCAGAATCGCACTCATTTCGACATTCGGAGGAGTGCTGGAAGCAATTATCGGCGTTCCCGCCGCGGCCGCTTCAAGAATACAGAGACTGCTCGATTCATAAAGCACTGAAGTAATCATGAAGCGCGCCGTTCGATACAGGCTTGTCAGATCCGCGAAAGGCACCTTGCCCAGGTAACGAACGTAATCCATCTTGCGTTCTTTGATAAAAGCGAAGATCTGTTCCGCTGCCGAGAATATAGCGCCCGTCAGGACCAGAGGGATTTGTAAGCCATGCGTTGTTTTAAGCTTATCCACCGCTTTTAGGACTGTTATGTGGTTTTTGTGGGGCCAAAGCTGCGCCGGGTAGAAAAGAAAATCGGCCGGCAGGTTATATTTCTCCCGGACCCGGGCGTCGGCTTCGCGGGGTCCCTGAAAGTCGGACACGTTCACGCCTTCAGGCACCACGAAAATCTGTTCCGGCCGCAATTCGTTAAAATGCGTGAGCAGATCCTGCTTGATAAATTCGCTGCTCGCCTGAATATAGTCCACATACTGTGCGCTAAGCGTGAACAGCACATGGCGTGAAATCAGTTCCTGTTTCGAGAAGAATTCCGGGTAATGGAATTGCTGGATGTCGTGCATCGAAATGACCGTTGTCTTGCGAAGATCGTAAGGAAACAGAACCGTCGTGGGCGCATAAATGATATCGGAATTTGCGTCCATGATCCGGGCGATTGCGGGAAACATCCAATCGCTCACCCGCCGATAGAGTGCGGGGACATTTGTCATCCGCGCTGCTTTCCGGATTCCTCTTTTCAGAGTCGACTGATACTCCGGAACCGCGACGATCTTGAAATTCGGCCGCTCCCGGAACCGATCGAACAACGACAGATTCGTCGGCACGGCATAAATCTGGAACTGGTGCTCCGCGCCGATCGCAGCAAAACCGGAAAGGAGGCCGAATGTGTAGGTGTTGATTCCGCCGCTGTAACCCGGATCGACGTCCAGGCAGTTAATTCCGATCCGCATAGAAGTCCCGGATCCTGGAAATGACAAATGCCTGATCTTCGTCTGTCAAATTGTAAGACGAGGGCAGGGAGAGCCCCTGATCATAAATCCGGCCGGCAACGTCGAACGAACCGCGCAAGTCGACTTTGCTCCTGTAACAGGGCTGCAAGTGCAAAGGGTAGAAAAACAAACGGGTTTCGATGCCATGTTCGCCGAGATATTTCCGCAAAGCATCGCGATCATCCGTCAGGAACGATGTGAACCAATACACCGGAGCGCACCTGGGGTCGATAAATGCCGGACGAAACCGCTTCAATCCGGCGAGTTCCTGCACATAGCGATCCCGGATTCCGGCTTTCTTCTCGATGATGCGCGACAGCTTTCCCATCTGAGCAACGCCGATCGCGGCCTGCATCTCCGTGAAGGAAAAGTTAAAGCCGATATGCTCGTGGATGAAGACACCCTTTCCATCGCGTCCATGATTCTTGAGACGGTAACTGAGCTGGCTCAGGCGTTGATCATCCGTCAGGATGACTCCGCCCTCGCCGCACGTAATCGTCTTGTTACCGTAGTAAGAAAGTATACCCATGTCGCCGAATGTCCCGACATGACGTCCGTTGAAGCGAACACCCACGCCCTGCGCGGCATCTTCGATAATCCTGAGTCCGCGCTGCGCCGCGAGTTTACCCAACGCATCCATGTCTGCCGCCTGTCCGTATAGATGCACGGGCATGATGGCCTTGGTTCTGTTGCTGATGAGGAGTTCAGCTTTTTGAGGGTCCAGACAAAAGGTGTCTTCTGAAACGTCGCAGAACACGGGAGTGGCGCCGGCCATGATCACTGCATTTGCAGTGGCGATGAACGTCAAATCCGGGACGATCACTTCATCACCGGGACCGATTTCAAGGGCCTTGAGGCAGCAATAAAGCGCCATTGTCCCGTTCGTTACGGCAATAGCGTACCTGGCGCCGGTCAGTTGGCGAGTCCGCTCTTCAAACTCCCGGGTAAGTTCCGCTTCGACAACGAAGGTGGAGGCGACAACACGTTTAAGCTGGATAAGTTCTTCTTCGTCGATCCATGGCTGAATTTGCCTGATCGTTTTAGTCCCTGTTGCCATCCTGCTCAACGATTGTGCCTGAAATAATCACCGAAGGCATCAATGACAAAGTCCACTTCCTCTTCCGTCATGTAGGGATGACAGCCGAGATAAAAGGAGGAGTGATTGATCCGCCTGGCTACCGGGAAGCGATCTTCCAGATCATCTCCATAGAGCCGCCGGTAAATCGGCTGGTTGATGAGGGGAAGTAAATCGCGAGTCTCGATATTGAGGCTTTCCAGGTGATTGACGAGCTTTACCTTTGTGTCGTTCCTTACGGTGACGCCGTAAAGCATGTACGAGTGCGTTCGGTCAGGCGGGCAGGTCGGCAGCTGGATCTCGCCGCTGAACCTGGCCAGCCGGCTGGTGAACTTATCGGCAATCTCCTTGCGCCGGCGGATGATTTCATCCGCACGGGCGAGTTGTCCGATTCCGATCGCGGCCTCCATCTCCGTGCACCTGAAGGAATGCCCCACCTGAACGAAGGAAAAACGCCGCGCCACGATCTTTTCGAGCATGCTTTCAGTAACGTTCTGATCGTCGGTACAACTGATGTAAATCGTGTCGCGGCCGTGATTCATGAGGCTGCGAATATCGTCTGCCAGTTCGGGGTTGTTCGTCGTACAAAAACCGCCCACGCCAGTAACCAGAAAGTGAGCCACATACGTAGAGAAAGTTCCGACGTCGCCGATGCTGCCGACAAGTTGTCCGTTATACCGGGCAAACATGGTCTCGCAGGAATCCTCGATCACTTTAAGACCATGCTTTTCCGCCAGAGCCATAATCGGCCCCATCGTTGCGGGAAGGCCCAGCAAATGGACAGGAATGATGGCACGGGTCCGGTTCGTGATTTTCCCTTCAATTTTGTTCGGGTCAATGTTGAAAGTCTCTGCTTCAACATCGACGAAAACCGGGACCATGTTGTTATGGAGGACGATGTTGCTCGTCGCGACAAATGTGACCGCCGGAACGATAACCTCATCACCGTCGGACCACCCGTAACGCACCTTCATGGCCTGCAATGCCAGGTGCAGCGCAGATGTGCCGCTGTTCAAAAAAAGCGCATGCTTGCAGCCATGCCGGGCCGCGAAACCTTCCTCAAACGTCTTTGTCATCGGTCCGTAGGTCAAGCGGCCGGAGTCGAGCACCTGGTTGACGAGCTTCTTTTCGCAATCGGTTAACACCAACCCGCCGACGCCGATCTGGTGAGGGTACTTTTCCACTACTCTTTTCCCGCCTTCAAAATAGCCACTGGCCGTGGGTATTTAACCAGATAGGCGCAAACCGGACCAAGAAATAATCGCTTCAGCGAAGTTGAAATCGCGGCGTCATTCTATAATGCCGTGTCGAATCAAATATGAAGAGCGCACTCATCACTGGAATCACGGGGCAAGACGGCTCATATCTGACGGAGCTGCTTCTCAATAAGGGCTACACGGTTTATGGAATGATCCGGCGGTCCAGCTCCTTCAACACCGAACGCATCGACCATATTTATCAGGACCCCCACGACCCGAATCCGAAGCTGCGGCTGGTTTACGGGGACCTGAATGACGCCAGTTCGCTTAACAAGATCATCCGGACCGTGCAGCCGTCGGAAATCTATCACCTG
>DASXLG010000040.1 GCA_036496425.1 Terriglobia bacterium
ACCATGAAAAAAGCAAATTCGACTGCAACTCAGATCAAGGCAAAGCTTGGTCTACATGGAGTTTCGGATCCGGAAGCGGCCAAGGCGTTTATGACGTCGTACGAAGGCTTGCTGAACAATCCGAAATTTCCAAATTCCCCGGTCGACCTGGCGACTTACAAGTCAGGCATTGATCAGTTCACTGCGTTGATTATCGATGCGGAAGATGGCGGCAAGCGAGCCATCAGTGCGAAAGATAAGCAACGTCCGGTGGTGATCAAGATGTACACGCAACTCGGATACTATGTCGAGGCGGCGTGCAACGACGATCTGGCGACTTTCAACACCAGCGGCTTTACGCAGCAGGCGGCTAGAATCAAGACTGCTCCGGTAAAGTTGACTGACGCGAAGTTCCGCTCGATCGATCGCGGAGCCAACAGCGGTGACGTTGTTGTGCAACCGGAAAAACAGACCGGTGCTGTTGCTTACGATGTGCGGTACGCGCTCGAAGGCAATGGCGGGGTGCTCGGACCGTCGACTATCGTCACGGTGACCAAACCGACGAAGGTAACCATCAGTGGGCTCACGCTGGCTGGGATCTATCAATTCCAGATCCGCGCGCTGGGCGTGCTGGGTTACACCGATTGGATGGACACTAAGACGTTCGTCGTCGCCTAGCACCACAAAACGCGAAGCGCGAGCGCGATAGCGCGAAGCCTCAAACGATGGCGGCAATCCCGGAAACGGGGTTGCCGCCATTTGGGGTTTCGGCAGGAGCGCGCTGAAATGTTCATCATTTTTTCTTTTCTTCGTATAATCGCGCACATATGAATCGACAAAATCGAGCCTGTCTGAGGACACTTGCTGCGGTGGTGTCGTTGCTGATTTCAGGGATAGTTCTTAAGGCCCGGTCTGCGCAGACCACGCCGCAAGAGACCCACACGCTGGCGGCCGAAGACTGCACGAGCGCCAGGCTCGGAACCGCAATTCCGGTGACATCGATCGGCGAGCCTGTCGCGGGAGTCACTCTTGCAGCCCCCCGCTGGGTCGTAGCCGCCGGCAATGCGCCTGCATATTGTTCCGTCGATGGCGCGATGGCGCCGACGGACACCAGTTCGCATGGACGACCGATCAATTTCCGGGTAGTGCTTCCCGCATCGTGGACGAGTCACGCCGTGCAGCTTGGCGGTGGTGGCATGAATGGTTCCATCCCGAATCTCACGGGAGGCGAAGGCGCTACTTTGCTGCAGCGCGGCTTTGCCACCTACGGCAGCGACTCCGGCCACCAGCAGGCGGCGTTCGGTGGGCGTCGCGGCGGCCCTGCTCCAGCGGCTGCCGCTCCAGCCGCAAACACGGGCGATGACTGGACGCTCAGTGATGAGGCGATCAAGAACCTCGGCTATATGCAGTTGAAGAAGACTCACGACGCGGCCATGGTTCTGATGGAACGGGCTTACGCACAGCGGCCGCAATTCAATTACTTTGTCGGCACTTCGCAGGGCGGCCGCGAGGCGCTGACCGTCGCGCAGCGCTATCCAAACGACTACAACGGCATTGCGGCGAATGTGCCGATCGTGAGTTTCTCTTCTTTGATGCTCGGGCCTGAGTTGATTCGCATTCAAGAAAAACCCCTGGCGAATTGGGTGACTCCCGCCAAGGTCGAAGCGATCCGCGCCGAGGTCGTTCGCCAGTGCGACAAACTCGACGGCCTGGCCGACGGCATCATGAATAACTACATGGCCTGCCGCGCCATCTTCGACATGAGCCAGGGTAATCCGAATCGTAATCCCTGGGCTTCCAAGCGATGTCCGAACAATGTCGACGCGAATCCCGCAGACACCACGGCGAATGCGTGCCTGACCGACGGTCAGATCTCGACGCTCAAGGTTGTTTACAGCCGGTATAAATTCGCCAGGCCTCTGGCAAATGGAACGAAGACGTTCGGTATGTGGGTGCCGAATATCGATCCTTCGGGCAGCGGCCTTATCATGAACGCGCGCTTCAATGGGCAGGAAGGCGCTCCGGAGAACGCACCTAACCATTCGCATCTGGGCGTTCTGGGTGTGACGGGATTCTTGATGAAGGACATCCACGCCAATCCTCTGGACTACGTCGAAGGCGGAGCGTTGAATGCGCGGCGTGTGGAGATCTCCGGATGGCTCGACTCGACCAACCCCGATCTCTCGGCATTTGTGAAACGCGGCGGGAAGATGATCGTCGCCATCGGCACCAACGATACGCTGGCGTCGCCCGGGGCGCAGCTTGACTACTACCAGTCTGTGCTCGATAAGATGGGCCGTGCGACCGTCGATGGTTTTGCCCGATTCTATGTGATTCCACAGACGGGCCACGGCCTTACAGGATCCAGTTATACGAAGGACGGCGACGGCCAGACGATTCCAGCCGCGCAGATTCCAAGCCGGTTTGACCGGGTGGCCATGCTGCTCGACTGGGTAGAGAAGGGAACTGCGCCGCCGAAGTCGGCGACCGTCACGGGCAACGCAGGCAGCCTGCCTCTATGTTCCTATCCGACGTATCCAAAGTACAACTCGGGCGCGCACACCGATGCGGCCTCGTATACATGTGCGGCTCCATGAAGATCATTGGTCGCCTTCAACTTCCTATTACGCGTCCCACTGAATGACGGTATAGGATCGCGCAGGCACTTCGAATCGGGTCCGGCCATTGGTTGTGGAAGGTTTGTCGAAAGCAACGCGTTCCAGAAGAAGAAAAAGAACGGGGTTTGCAGTCGCGGGCTTTAGCCCGCGTGCAAAGGAGACGGAGAAATGTTCATTACGAAGAAGCATCTTTCACGGCGCACGTTCCTGACGGGAGCCGGCGTTACGATCGCGTTGCCTTTTCTGGAATCCATGGTGCCCGCGGCAACCCCGCTGGCCCAAACGGCCGCTTCCACAGCGCGGACCCGCTTCGGCGCGATTTATTATCCGCACGGCGCCACGATGGACAAATGGACGCCGGCCGGCGACGGCACGAATTTCCAATTCTCCGAGATTCGAACCTCTCAAGCCTTATCGGGACAGCATCAATATCATCAGCGATCTCAGCCACCCGCAGGCGTACGGCGGCGGTTCGGCAACGTCGAACCATACGCGGTCGGCGGCGGCTTATCTCAGCGGGGCGCAAGCGAAATCCGGACCGCAGGCCTATCTCGGCGTGACCGTCGATCAGGTCGCCGCGCAGAAGATCGGCCAGGATACGGCGATGCCTTCGCTCGAACTCGGCATCGAAGATCCAAGCTTGAGCTGTGGCGACCTGAGCTGCGCTTACCGTGACACGATCTCGTGGCAGAGCGCGACATCGCCTCTGCCAATGCAGAACAACCCCCAGGTTGTCTTCGAACGATTGTTCGGCGATGGCAGTACCGATAGTTTGCGGCGCGTCCGGCGCGAGCAGTCGCTCAGCCTCCGGGATTCCGTCATGGGCGACGTGAATGCTCTCAACAAAAAGGTCTCCGCGAGCGACCGCGCCCGTGTCGATCAATATCTCAACGACCTTCGCGAGATCGAGCGCCGGATCGAGAAAGCCGGCCAGCAGGTTTCGTCGGATCTGAACGTCCCAGCCGCGCCGACTGGCGTCCCGAAGGACTTCGAAGAGCACATTAAATTGTCGAAGACTCCAGGACTTCTGCAGCAGATCGCCGGATCTGCCGCCCAACTCCCCAGAAGAATCCGAAGGCTGGATCCGTCCGCCGTCGAGCCGGCTATCCGTCCTGATGAAGTGGAGCTCGATGCCTTCCGGAAATCTGTCTACACCCGGGCGCTCCAGCAAACAGACGGCAATTTCGAGGAAGCCGCCCCGCTCCTCGATGTCAACGTGAAGTCGCTTTACCGCGCCTGCCGCGACCTCAAAAAAGATGTCGCGAAGCCATCTTTGATGGAGCGGACGGGCGCGGAGCGCGAGCGCGATATATTGGATAGTTGGATTAAATGCTTGTGGAAACCGGCGTGAGATCGGAAAGAGCCGCTTCAGGTCAGAAGAGAAACTGGGAGGAAGACAGGCCGCAATCCATCAAGGCGATATGGGTTTTGAGATGGTTATTCATTGTACGGCCCTCCTTGCGGTTTTTTTTACCACAGTCCCCGGCGCGGCGCAACTCAGCTGTTCATCAAGCACTGAAACGAAATTATCTACCTGTCATATAATGCCCTTCAAAAAGCTTGGGACAAGCGCTGATCTTGGTCTGGAGGAGAACTGATGCTCAAAGGTTTCAAACAGTTCATGATGCGGGGCAACGTCATCGACCTGGCGGTCGCTGTCGTTATCGGCGCGGCATTTGGGGCAGTTGTGACAGCCCTGGTTAAGGACTTAATCACTCCGCTCATCGCCGCGATCGCCGGAAAACCGGATTTTTCGGCCATTATTTTCGAGGTCCGCGGCAGCAAATTCATGATCGGAGAGTTCATAAATGCGCTGGTGTCTTTTCTGTTGATTTCGGCCGCTATTTACTTTTTTGTTGTGCTGCCGGTAAACGCCCTCACCGCGCGAATGCGCCGTGGTGAAGCGCCGCCGGATCCGACTACAAAGAAATGCCCGGAATGCTTGAGCGATGTGCCGCTGGCCGCCAAACGTTGTGCATTCTGCACGTCTCCTTTGGGTGCCAAAGTCTCAGGATGACCTGAGTTGAAAGCGGACTATCAACGCATGTTGGGTTAAGCCCAATAGTTTCGAAGCCACAAGGGCATAGTTTTATGACCCGGTTCGTCTCCGATATTTGTCCACCATCTTCGACGTCACATCCTTCTCGGAAATCAACATTGCCGGTGGGTTGGCCGTTCAGCTACGTCGTACAGCAGTGGATAAGACGAACTTGAAGGGGATATACGATTTCAAGCGGGAATGGACGCCAGATCCGATTATTTCGGCGGTGAATTGGTAAAAAAGATGTCCGGTGTTACATGAAAGAATCGCGCCAGGCGCTCGATATGATTCCGGTTGAAACGCCGGCGGCCGGCAAGCAGATCCGAGATCGCCGATTCTTTCAGGCCGGTTCCCTCCGCCACAACGCGTTGCGTCACCTGTTTAGTCTCGATCAAGTGCGCGAGCATTTCCGCCTCGGTAACGTCGGGGATGGAATGATGCGCCTGCTCGTACTTTTCAATCAAGCCGGATAGGACCTCCAGATACGCGCTGGCGTCGCGGCTGCGCTTCGGCTCGACGATGAGTTCATCCACGATCGCCAGCGCCTCTTTCAATTCCCGCTCCGAGCGGATCGGCCGCAGGGGGAAGCGGCGGCAGAACTCCCAATATTCTTCAGTGGCCAGCATTTTCATCGTCTCACCTCCTTAAGGGTTCCATCGGTCGTACTCTGGAGGGGTCAAGATGCGATGCACCCACACAGTGTGCAACCGGTAATCGATCACAGTGATCAGCCGGTACTTGTTGTGCGAAATATCGAAAATCGTGTAAACCGGTGGCACATAATCGGCGCTCGGAAACTGCCCGTGCAATTCCGCCAAATTGTTCCACCGTGCCTTCGTGGCCTGTTTGAACCACGTCCGCAGCGACATTTCGGCTTCCGGATGGACGGCCCAGAACCCTCGCAAGCGGCTCATGGCGATCACGTGCATCACAGAAATAGTAGTTCACGATATGTGAAGTTGCAAGCAGACAATTCACAGAATGTGAAGTCTGTGGCAGGGAAGGCTTATTGGATGACTGAGTGGGTGAAACGTGGGGGGCGATCCTTCGGACCGACGTGCGGATCAGAAATTCCGCAAGGCCGAAAAATCAGATTTCCTCGGTGCTGGAATGGCGGAAATTGGGCGATTTCGCTAAGTTCAACTGGGACGCAGGGATTCGAACCCCGATAAGCAGATCCAGAGTCTGCTGTCCTACCGTTGGACGACGTCCCAAAGTACAACTTGAAGAATCCTAGCAGAATGGCAGGGAGTTCCTCAAGGCTGCGGGTTCAGTGCAGAACGGTTCCGGTGCGAAGCCACCTTGTGCGGGTCAGGAAATGGGCGGCGACGGAGGCGGAATGTTCGACCCATTCGGTGGCGCTCAACTGGTGGGTGTACGGCACGTCGTCGTAGGACCAGTAGATGAACAGGGGTGTGCCGATGAAGCTGGAACGCGGCGCCGGACCCCAGAAGCGGCTGTCGTTGCTGTTGTCGCGGTTGTCGCCCATCATGAAAAACTGGTCGGGGCCGAGGGTGATCGGGCCGAAGTCATCGCGGCGCTGGAACTCCACGGGATCGGTGTGGATGGCGTAGCGCTCGACGAGCTTCTTGTCATTGATGTACACGTCGCGATGACGGACCTGTAAGGTTTCGCCGGGCAGGCCGATGACGCGTTTGACCAGCCGGAGGTTGGGTTCTTCGGGCGACCAGAATGCGAGGATCTCGCCGCGTTGAATGGTTCGAGACGGCAGATACTTCTGAATGGCTCCGGGGTAATTGGCCGGGAACGCGACCTTATCCAGGAAAAAGTGATCGCCGACCAGGATTGTCGGCGTCATCGACTCGCTCGGCACCACGGTGGCCTGCGCCACGCCCTGCGTGAACACCCAGACAAAAACCAGCGTCGAACCGATGCTCTTGACCGAATCCCAAATGCGTTTGTTCATAACCTTAATCCGTTCTTATCCGTGTGGATCTATGAGTGCTTTTTGAGCCGCGTCACGGGCTCCCGGACTTCGAACTCTCCGTTACCCGGTTCAATCACGACGTCATTGAAAACAGCCGCATCCAGCAGACTTTTAATGTAGTTAACCGCCTCTTCCGTGAGGGGCGCCCGCAGCTCATAGGTGAAGCGGCGGCCATCCACCGCAAGAACTTTGACGAGGTGACTTTCGTCGGGTGAGTCCACCGGTTCCAGTTCGATGTCGAAAAAAGTGTGCGTGATGGAGTGTATTGACATGTTCACACCACTACCGCCAATGTAGCATGACTGGGCATGAGTAAACGAAAACTCATCCGCGACGCCGTCCACGGCGATATCGAGATGTCCGGTCTCGAAGTCGAGCTGATGGACACACCCGAATTCCAGCGCCTGCGCGGCATCAAGCAGCTCGGAACGGCCTGCCTGGTCTTTCCATCGGCCGTTCACACGCGATTCGAGCATTCCCTGGGAACCTCGTGGATGGCGCATCGGATGTTGAACGTCCTGCGCCGCAGCGCGGAGATTTCGGCCGATGACGAAAACCTCATCCGGGTTGCCGCCCTGCTGCACGATCTCACGCATATTCCATTCGGTCATACGCTGGAAGACGAAAGGCGGGTCCTTCCCCGGCACGACAAAGACGAAGAGCGCGTCGAGCACTTCTACCGCCGCTCAACCGTGGGCCGCATTCTGAAACGCGAGGGTCTGCAGGACGCTGTCATCGCAACCATCAACGGTAATGACACGTATGCTTCCGATATCGTTGGCGGCGGCATCAGCGCCGACCTTCTGGACTACCTTCGCCGGGACACCTATTTCTGCGGGCTTTCGCAGTACTACGACCCGCGGATCTTCGAGTCCTTCGTGATGGATGGGGGCCGGCTCGTGGTCAACCTCGAGAAGAACGGCACGCTCCGGCTCGACACCTTGTCGGAGCTGGTGAACCTGCTGCGGATCCGATACACGCTTTCCGAGCGTGTGTACTATCACCACACGAAAATTGCTTCCGGCGCCATGATTTCGAAGGCGGTCGAGCTGGGGCTGCGGGAGGGTCTGACGGTCGAAGAGCTGCGCGTGCTGCGCGACGATACTCTGATCTGGACGCTGCGCGAACTCTATACCAGGAATTCAACCATTGCCCATATCCTGAACCGGTTGGAGGCGCGCCAGCTGTATCGCGCCTGTTACGTCCTGACAACCGATGCCGGTGAAATGCGCCGGCAGGAGATCGTCGGAAGGTTTCATCATGATCTGGAAGCGCGCGAGGCCGCGGAGACGTCGATTGCGCGCGCCTCGGGGATTCAG
>DASXLG010000041.1 GCA_036496425.1 Terriglobia bacterium
GACCTACTTCCAGCAAATTCAAGGTCTGACTCTGGCTCTTCACGGTCGCAATAATGGACTGGTTCCCGGCATTCAGCGCAGCGGGAAGATTGAACGAGGCGCTTGGAATCGCGTAGCCGCGAATGTCGAATCGTACCCCGACCGGCCCGGCAGGAAAAATTTTCAGACCGCCGCCGTAGTTCAGAGCGAATTTCGTCCCGATTTTGGAAAGATCCGGCTGCCCTGCGGAATTCGAGCCCCAGGTAATGATCGTTCCCAGACCCGCGACGGCATATGGCCGTATCCTCGGCAAAGGAGCCTGCAACATGAAATCACTGTTATAAATGAATGCTTTGGCACCGCCGCCCAGAAAATCAGACGCGTACGCGAAGGTATGCTCGCCGCCGAAAATCTTGCCGTGGCTGAAGCGGGCGCCGAACACGCCGAAGTTTGACGGATTGAAGTTGCCGGTAGTAGTAGCCGTGGATTGCGCGGACTGTAACGTCAGCTTTCCCTCGTGTTGGACAGCGCCGAATATCGTTACATCCTCGTCGGCAAACGCTGAAACCGCGACAAGGAAGAACGTCAACAAGAGAAAAGATCGGAAGTTTTTCATACCGCGAAATTATAATCCAACGCTTTAGGTGCGAATGAAGGCTATTTCCGCGGTACTGCTGGTTTTCACAATCTCGACGGCCGCCATTGCTCAAATCGAAGAGGCTCGCCAGGCCATGGACCGGGGCGAGAACGTCCGCGCGATCAACATCCTGTCGGACGCTCTGGCAAGCAAACCCACGCCGGACATCTATCTGGAACTCGCCAACGCCTATGGCCGCACAAAGGATTACCAGCGCGCCGAGGATACGCTGCGGGAAGGCAGCAAGCGCTATCCCCACGACGCCCGTTTCCACAATCAACTGGCGGACCTTTTTCTGGATAACAACGACAGCGAAGCCGCGAAATCGGAGCTTCATAGCGCCCTGTCGGTCGATCCCAATAACAACTATGCTTCAGATCTTCTCGCGACGATCGACATGTCGGAAGGAGAAGTCCAGTCGGCGTTACGCTCCTGGAACAAGGGCGGCCGCCCGCTGATCAACGACATTCTCCACAATTACTACCTGAGGTTCGGTTCGTGGGTGGTGCGGGATGCGGTTGCGTTTCACCCGAGCGGCGTGCTCTCGTACTCGGAATGGAAAACGACGGAATCGCGTCTGTTCGAAACCGAAAACTTTACGAACGCCGGACTCGAGATCGAACCGACTCAGGTTCCGGACCAATACAATGCCGTCGTCCGCACCACCACCAAATCCAATTCCCTTTCAAACATCGCATTCGACCTTCTGAAAGGCGCGCCGATCGAAACCTCGTATTTCGATCTCTGGAATATCGGGAACAGCGGTTTGAACTTCAACAGCGATTACCGCTGGGAAACCGGCCGCAGGCGCGCCGATGCTCAATTCAAGATGCCGATCCCCGTTCCGGGCCTGCTTTATCTCGAAGCCGGCGATACCTGGAGATTCGAGCGCTGGGATTTAACAACCATTCAACCGCAAAACAAGGCGCAAGCCCTCTTCGACTACAAGTCCATCGGGCCTCGCATTCACATCACAGCAATTCCTCAGTATCGCCTGGAGCTGGGAGCCGGATTTGAATACCGGAACCGGAATGCGAAAGGCACTCTGCCGCAGCTGTTCACCGGCGAACGCAAGATGGGGATGCTGACGGCCGATGCGAGCCTGCGTCTCATCGATAGACGCTATGAGAACCGGCTCCATCTGGAAGGCTTTGCGTCGCGCCGCTCCATTATCGGCGATACGCAGTTCTCCGGCGGCACCGCCCAACTCGACAACCGCCTCACCTTGTCGAAAGATACGCGCACGTATCTGGACTGGACGGTAAAGGGCGGCACTTCACGCGGAAACCTGCCGGTCGAGCAGTACTTCATGCTGGGGCTGGATATCTACAGCGAGAATCCGCTGCGCGCCCACAGGATCCAGGATCATGGCCACTATGGAACGGGACCGATGGGAACCGACTTCGTATTGGTGAATAACGATATCGAGCGCCGTCTCGCGACCATCCCTTTCTTCAACACATTCGATATCCCCTACGTCACCGTGAAATGGCAGGCGTTCTTCGATGGCGCCAAAACCTGGGACCGGAATCATATTTTCGATGAAGGCAGACTGCTGCTCGATGTGGGCGGGGGCGTCCGCTTCGAGACTCCGACTCACGCCCTGAACCTGATCTACGGCAGATCCCTTCGCGACGGGCAGAATCTTTTCTTTGCGTATTATGAGAGACGGCTTTGGTGAGTTAAGACTATTTCAGGTTGTATCAATGGAGGTTTCTGCATTTCAAATATAGAAATGCAGAAACCTCCATTGATACAACCTGAAATGAGTCTTTTCTTACCGCCGAAGATCCAACCGATCACTGGCGAGAACGTTACCGTTCGCATCCTTGAACGTGAATACATAGAGATGCCCAGGATTCATCCAGGGCGCCGCTTCGACTCCGGATTGCCCTGAAGCGAACAGTTTCGGTTCCTGATTGTCCATTTGAACGTAGACGAACCCGCTTTCCGAACCCTGCCACGAAACCTTGTTATCCCGGCCAATGCTTAAAGTTCCTCGTCCGCTGCTGTAAGCGCCTGGTTTCTGCCGGAACGCCTGCTGTGTTTCGTGACCCTGATGGTAGTGGATGCCGTTGCGCAGATAGCCGTTGTCGGCGACGCCGGCTCTTAACGGTTCTGCAAGCCGGAAGGTCAGCAGGGATTCCGCGGGAACATCCACATCTCTGCCGCGCGTCAGGACCTGGGTTCCGGCTCCCCCGGCAGCTCCGGCGCCCGCGCCGATGGCTGCGCCTTTGCCGCCTCCGGCAATAGCGCCGATGATCGCGCCGAGGACCGCGCCGCCGCCCACATATTCACCAGTTGTTTTGTTTGTTCCGAGGCCGCCGTTCTCAGCTCCAACGACGTTGCCGTTGGTGTCCACGCCGTAACGGTCGCCGTCGATCATCACGGAATCCAGATCCACTACAAAGTCATTGTTCGCCAGTTCTCTCACCATCAGTTCAACCGGCGAACCTCTCGGGATCACGATGTCGCCCCGCCTGTCCCGGACGTCCTCCGCCACAGCGCCGCTGAAAACCCGGCCATCGCTGCCGTTTGCCCGGATCCGCTCGTTGGTGCGGACCGCAATGTCGGTACCGGCGTCGACTTTCCCGATGCCTTGCCCCGGGTAGATTTTATGAGCGCTTGCCGCACCTGCGAACGACAATGCCCATAGAGTCACCCCTGCCATAATGGCAACCCATTTGCTGGTTCTCATTGTTATCCCTCCCCTGATAAGGAAGACTGCAATCGGTATTCCGTGGAAGGCTAAGGGCGCAGATTCTTGCGGAGGTCCATGTTACGGACCAATCGGTGCAGATAATTGGGATGGAGGTCGAGCAGCTTCGCCGCTTCGGTAAAGCTGCCGCCGGCCTGCTCGAGCGCGCTGAGGATCAGCTGACGCTTCACGCCGTTCACAGCCTCATGGTAGTGCTGGATGCCGGCTTTTACGGCTTCGGACGGCGGTGCTGTTTCGACTAAGGCTTCCGGCAAATCCTCAGGCCGGATGTAGTCGGACGATCCCAGGACGACGGCCCGCTCCAGCGCATTCGCGAGTTCACGCACATTGCCCGGCCAGTCATATTTATTCAAAAGCGCCTGCGCTTCCCGGGATATGCCGGCAATAGTCCGGTTGGCGTCCGACGAATACTTCTGAACGAAGTAGGATGCGAGTAATGGAATATCTTCACGGCGCTCCCGAAGCGGAGGCAATATTAACGAGACGACATTCAGGCGATAGTAGAGATCGGCGCGGAATTGCCCGGCTTTGATCGCGTCTTCGAGTTCCCGGTTCGTCGCGGCGATCAGGCGAATATCGACTTTGATGGGCCGGGTGCCGCCGACGCGCTCAAACTCCCGTTCCTGGAGAACGCGCAATAGCTTCGCCTGCAGCTGCGGCGCCAGCTCTCCGACTTCATCGAGAAACAGGGTGCCGCCATCGGCGATCTCGATCTTCCCTTTCTTCTGCTGCACGGCGCCCGTGAACGCGCCGCGTTCGTGTCCGAAGAGTTCGCTTTCCAGCAGGCTCTCGGTCAGCGCGGCGCAATTGATGGCAACGATCGCCCGGCCGCTGCGTTTGCTGTTGCGATGGATGGCACGGGCGACCAACTCCTTTCCGGTGCCGCTTTCTCCGCGGATCAGAACCGTGGAGTCCGACGTCGTGACGCGGTTCACGAACTGATAGACATCACGCATCCGTGCGCTCTCGCCGATCATGTCATGCTGAATGTTGATCTCTTCGATCAGTCTGCGGTTCTCATCTTCAAGCCGTTCGACGTACCGCGCGTGCTCCAGCGCGACGGCAGCAATGGATGCGATTGCGGTGAGCATGTGTAAATGATGTTCGTCGATCGCCACGCCTGGATGCGTCGTGTCGGCGTAGATCACTCCCAACTTCGATCCGAACACGATCACCGGCACGCAGAGCAACGACCGGATCTGGGAAGCCACCAGGCTTTCCGCCGGCTGGATCTGCTGATCCGTCAGAATGTCGTTGGCGATGAGCGCGATTCCTTCGCGGAACACGCGCCGGACCACCGTCCGGCTGACCCGGAAAGGTTCAGCGATATCGGATTCCCGCTCCCGGTAGGTTCCGGAAACGAATTGGTCCGAATTGTCCAGCGCGAGCAGGAACGCCCCCCGCTCCACCGGTATCACCTCGAAAATCATCTCGAGAACCCGGGCCTGCAATTCGCCGGCTTTCCGGATCGCGTTAATTGCCGTGCTGATCCGAAGAACAGCGGCAAGATCCCGCGCAAACCTGGAGTCGGGAGGCAAGGGGTCCGCGACGTGATCCGGCTGCAGAAACATCGAATCTTCCGGACCGGCCGTCATCATGATCGAGGTTTTGAAAACCTCGTCGATAGAATCGATGAAGGGAACGCCGGGAATGGCGCCGGTCTCGTACTCCAGGAAGATGAATTGCGAGCTGCCGACCCTGATGCGATCGCCGTTCTCGAGAACTCTCTCGCCGGCCGGTACGCCATTCAAGAACGTTCCATTGAGGCTTTCGAGATCGGCGATATGGATCTTCCCCTCTATGTTGCGCAGGACGCAATGTTTCCGCGAGACCAGGGGATCGTTGATGGCAATGCGATTCGACGGCTCTCTCCCGATGATCGTTTCGGCGTCGACCAGCGGGATGATCGTTCCCTTCAACGGGCCAATAATCGCAATGAGCCGCGGTTCCATGAGGGGTTTAATGCTAGCCGATTTCCTTTCTCAGCGAAAATGTTCCCAGAACGGCTCGGTACCCGCAGCGACAATCACGACGCGAGAGTAACTCCGCACACCCTGCCCGACGTTGTTTGCTTTAAGAAACCAGTCGAGCAGAGACCGCTGGAAATCGTTGATCCAGGCAATCTCTTCCCCGCGCGCCCGCTCGACGATTCTCTGAATGTCGTTCCGCGGACCGGGATCGAGCAGTTTGTCGAGTTCCCTGGTCCGCAAATACAACCATAGATTGAGCCATCCGCTGTACTCAAATGCCGGATCATTCGACATCATGGTGGCAAATACGGCGATCACATTCGCGTCACCTTCGTCGGGGTAGCCTCGAACGTGCGCCAGTTCGTGAGAAATGACGAAGGGCTTCTCGACATCCAGCAGCGTATTGCTGATGACGGGTTCGTGGGCAAGCGGGTTGAAGACGCCGTCGATTCCCGCAGCGTGCATCCAGGGATCGGCCAGGCGCGAAATTTTGATCCGATGGGCCGCTTCCCAGTCTGAACCGTCGATCACATCGACGACCCGCCGCACCCGGGCGGCCGCTTCGGAGCGGACGCGGCCTTCATCGTAGGATTCTTTCTCTTTCTCCGGGTATAGGCGGTTCAGTTCGGCTGCCGCATGCCGGGCAAACTGATCGATGGCCGGCGGAGTGGTCCTCGCCGAGTCGACTTGAAGTTTCGAAGCGAGCTGCGGACGGTGGTAATTCAAGCCCCATGACCAGAAAAAGGCCAGATAGGCCACCGCAACGATGTTCACCAGCCAGGTCCAACGCCGCTTCCAGACGAGTCCGACCAAAAGGACCAGCGCAATGACGATCGTCGGATCCAGCCATGCGAATGAAACCGCATCCGCGAAGCGGCCGGCGAAATGGGAAAGATGTGGAAAAACACCTCGGGCGTACCAGCGTTCGACTAGCCCCGAGGGGTAGGCTCCAACCCAGGAAAATATGAAAGTCAGTATGGCGAGAAGCGGAAAAACCCAGACAAGCCGCCCGCCACGCCAAACCGTAAAATTGTGCAAAATTCCTGTTTTGCGCTTGACCATCAGATCGGCCGTTTGTTACGATGCCCACCTAGTTTCAGTGTATTTATTGCCATTAAGTCCTTCTTATTCAAATAATTAACGAGTTCAATAGGACTTTGGCCCTCTCGGAAAACTCAGCTACGGGAGTAAAACGAATGGGCAAGAGATTTTATACCTTTATCATTGTGCCGAACGCCAGCTCGCGGCTCCATAAGCTGAGGCTGCCGGTTCGGGCTCTATATCTTCTAGGTGTCATAGGCATTCTTTCATTTTTTGTAACCATTGGCCTCGGTTTCAACTACGCGAAGATGGCTTTCAAGGCCGCCGACTACGATAAGCTCCAAGCCGAAAACACAAACCTTCGAGTTCAGAAGAAAAACCTCGAAGTCGCCACCCGCAAGCTCGGCGAAAAAATCACCAACCTCGAAACCATTTCCGAAAAAATCCAGAACCTGATCGAAAACGACTCCATGACGAACCGCGGCAAGCTGAACGGCGCCGCTCCGGCGGAAGGCGGTTCGCGAGTGGACTACCCGACGGCCCAATTGCTGGGCGCCATGAGCACCAAGAACGGGATCGAGCTTCTCAAGGGGCAGACGTCGGAACTGGAAGAGCATTTTTCGATGCTTCAGGAAGTCGCGCAACAGCGGGCGGGCCGCTGGAGGATCACACCGAACATCTGGCCGGTGAAGGGCCCGATCACCAGCCACTTTGGAAGCCGCTCGGATCCATTTAACGGCGAGGCCGAAACCCACCTCGGCGTGGATATTTCCGCCCTCTATGCCGCTCAAGTTCACGCCCCGGCGGACGGCCGCGTGATCTATGCGCAAAGAATGGCGGCTTACGGAAATCTGGTCATCATCGATCACGGCAACGGGCTGACGACGCGGTACGGCCACCTCTCGCGCTTTATTGCCAAAGTGGGGCAGAAAGTGAAAAAGAACGACGTCATTGCCCTCGTCGGCACGACAGGCCGAACCACCGCGCCGCATTTGCACTACGAAGTCCGCCTCAACGACCGGCCGAAGAACCCGCGAGACTATCTGCCGAAGGGTTAGAATTCTATTAGAAATTGCATCATTCGAGGTTTCTGCATTTCAAAATGAAGAAATGGAAAAAACCTCGACTGATGCAATTTCCAATAAAATGAAATTCCAATAATCCCCATTCGTACCACCACTTGAGGTTGCTCTATAGTTTCCGTTAAACTCTTCTATGCTCGATGCGTTGTACAACAAGGTCTTCGGCTCCCACAGTGAGCGCGAAGTCAAAAAAATTCAGCCCATAGTTCAGCAGATCAACGCCTTAGAGCCGCAGATCTCTGCTCTCAGCAACGAACAACTCCAAACCAGGACAGCCGACTTCAAGCAGCGCGCCGCAAACGAAGAGCCGTTGAACGACATCCTTCCTGAAGCTTTCGCCGTCGTCCGCGAGAGCGGCAAGCGCATTCTGAACATGCGCCACTTCGACGTGCAGCTGATCGGAGGAGTGGTTCTTCATCAGGGCCGGATTGCGGAAATGAAAACGGGTGAAGGTAAAACGCTGGTTGCCACGCTGCCCGCATATCTCAATGCGATCGAGGGCAAAGGCGTCCACGTTGTCACCGTGAACGACTATCTGGCACGCCGCGACTCCGAATGGATGGGACGGCTCTACAAGTTCCTTGGTCTGAGCGTCGGTGTCATTCAGCACGGTCTGGACGACGACGAACGCCGGCAGTCCTACGGTTCGGACATCACCTACGGAACCAACAACGAATTCGGCTTCGACTACCTGCGCGACAACATGAAGTTCGACGTCTCGCAATGCACCCAGCGCGGACACAACTACGGCATCGTCGACGAAGTCGACTCGATCCTCATCGATGAAGCGCGAACGCCGCTGATCATTTCGGGGCCGAGCGACGAGTCCACCGACAAGTACTATCGCATCGACAAGATCGTTCCGAAACTTCGCCGCGACATCGATTATCAGGTCGACGAGAAACACCGCACCGTCACGCTGACGGACGAAGGCAACGGCCGGACCTCGAGCCTGCTGGGTGTCCCGGATCTGTTCGACGAGTATTCTCCGGAAAACGTCGAGCTCATCCATCACATCAACCAGGCGCTGCGGGCCCACGCGCTCTTCCACCGCGACGTCGACTACATGGTGAAGGACGGCGAAGTCATCATCGTCGACGAGTTCACCGGCCGGCTGATGCCGGGACGGCGATGGAGCGACGGCCTGCACCAGGCCGTCGAGGCGAAGGAGAAGGTCAAGATCGAGCGCGAGAACCAGACGCTCGCGACGGTCACGTTCCAGAACTACTTCCGCAAGTACAAGAAGCTCTCCGGCATGACCGGGACCGCCGACACGGAAGCCGAGGAGTTCGCCAAAATTTACAGCCTCGACGTCATCGTGATTCCGCCCAACCGCCCGCTCGGCAGGATCGAGAATCCGGATCTCGTGTATCGGACGGAGC
>DASXLG010000042.1 GCA_036496425.1 Terriglobia bacterium
CGTGATTGCGCAGAAGACGCAGCTTTTCGGCAAGACCCGGGCGGCTTGTCGTGACCATTCCGCCGTCGCCGAACCCGCCAAGATTCTTCGAAGGGAAAAAGCTGAAGCAGGCCATGTCGCCAATGGAGCCGGCTTTTTGCCCGTGCCGTCTGGCGCCGATGGCTTGCGCGGCGTCTTCGATGACGGCGAGGCTGTGACGGCCCGCGACCTCCATGATCGGCGGCATATCCGCCATCTGCCCGAACAAATGCACCGGAATGATCGCGCGCGTGCGTTGCGAAACCTTCGATTCAACGGCTGCCGAATCGATGTTATATGTGGCGGAATCGATGTCGGCAAATACGGGCTTCGCTCCGAGGCGGGCGATCGTGGTTGCGGTTGCAGAGAAACTGTACGGACTGGTGATGACTTCGTCGCCCGGCCGGATATCGATGGCCATGAGGGCCGCAAGCAGAGCATCCGTACCCGACGAAACGCCGACGCCGTGGTCGCAGCCCGAGTACGAGGCGATCTCGCTTTCGAGCGCCGCCACTTCGGGGCCAAGTATGAATCGCTGAGAGTCGACGACGCGATCCAGCGCAGTACGCACCTCGTTTCGAATCGGAGCGTACTGCGCTTTGAGATCGAGCAGAGGTATCGGATCAGGCCCCGCCATTGCGAGGTCAGTGTAACACGGGCGGTCATAGACCGCCCCTACAGCCGATTATCTGTCGATCAGATTCCGCAGCGCGGGAATCAGGAGATCCGCCTGCGGCGAACCCAACCCGGTAACGAAATCGTAGCCGGGCTTGGCGACGCAGCGCTTGCAGTTGCCGTCCTGGCCGTTGGTGATGTCGTTGAACGTTTCCCACCCGTGCGAATCCTGGGCGGCATCGTAGAGAACTCCATGCGCTCCGGTCAGGGGCGGATTGTTGTCCTTCGCGCGCAGCGAGTTTACGATAGCGAAAAGCGCGCTCCACTGCGGCGGTCCGGCGCTCGTACCGCCCACCTGCTGCCAGCCTGTGGAACCCAGGTAAATCAAGCTGTCGAACACCGCAACTCCCGTACCCGGCGCGCCGTTGTACGCGACGTCAGGCGTCCCTCGTTTCCTTTTCGCGTCCGTCGGAATCGGATACGCAATCTGATAGGCAGGCTCCGGCTCATCCTGGCTCAGCCCACCACCGCCTCCGTGCCAGGCTTTTTCACTCTGATAGTTACCCTTCTTGTCGACATTCAACCGGGTCCCCCCGACGGACATGACATAAGGCGACGCAGCGGGATAGATGACCCCATGGCCCGAATCGCCCGACGCCGCAAAGAAAGTCACATGAGATGCCGTGAAGTGACCATCCTCGTCCGCGGCCTCCGTGCTGAATTCCCCGCCTCCCCAGCTCATTGAAACAACGTTGACGTTATGTGTAAGTGCGACCTTAACTCCGCCGAGCAGGTCGTCCAGAGTGGGTCCACCGTTTCCGGTCGGGTTCGCTTCAACGAGTAGAATCTTTGCCTGCGGCGCGATCGCGTGCGCCCACTGGACATCCAGGGCAATTTCCAGACCATAAAATTCGTAGGCCAGGTCGTTCGGGTCAGGATTGGGGTTCAGATGATTGCACTGCACGCCGCTGCAGGAGAATACTTTAGTCAGACATCCCGACGCGATAGTGCAGGCCGGCAGTCCGAACTGCTTATCGAATGTTGCGAGATCCGCTTCGACATTCGGCGGGTCATAGGCGTTGACGATGGCAATGGTCTGACCATTGCCTTGATTGGAAATCTGATCGAAACCATACGCATGTGTGACCTGGGCCGGCGTCAGCCCAACCACAATCTTCTGGCCTAATCCCTCGACGTCGAGGAAAGGCAGCACTATTTCTTTACCCTGCGCGCTCAGCAGGCCAGGAATGCACATTACAAGAGCCAGGGCCAGAACCAGCCATAGCCGCCAATTTTTGCGGATCATCATTGTGTCTCCAGAATTTTTGCAAAAGTGCGGTGTCCACCGCTTCCACTCTTATCGGCGCAAATATCAAAAACTTTAGATGAAAGCAGGGAGGGCAGGACAAGAACGTGAGAAAAGGGGATATGTGCAGCCTATCCGTCTTCCTGACATCAGGGCCTCCAGCCATTTGCGCCAACCAACCGATTACTTCGGTTGGGGAAGTATAACAGCGTAACGATCCGAAGCAAGGCAATCACAGCCGCGGATCACAACTCTACTTCTTTGCGTGGTATTCCTGGAGGGAACGCACTTCCAGCTTTTCCCGGCGGATGGCGCGGATGCCGTTGACGGCCGCGGCGGCGCCCGCGATTGTCGTGATGCTGGGTACGCGATGGTTGATGGCGGCGCGGCGGATCGCCTTCTCGTCAAAGAAGGATTCGCGGCCGAGAGGCGTATTGATGATGAGATCGACCTTGCCGCTCTTGATGTAGTCCACGATATGCGGGCGGCCTTCGTTCACCTTGTAAACGGTCTCGACGTCGATCCCGGCATTGCGGAGCACACGCGCCGTACCGCGCGTTGCGATGATTTTGAAGCCGACTTCGACCAGGTCCGCGGCAATCTTCGAAATCAGATTCTTGTCGTGCTGATTGACACTGATGAACGCCACACCCTCCTTGGGAAGAATGGAGCCCGCGCTGATCTGTGCTTTGACATAGGCCTTGCCAAAGCTGTCGTCGACACCCATGACTTCGCCGGTCGATTTCATTTCAGGGCCGAGAATGGTGTCCACCCCCTGAAACCGCGCAAACGGAAAGACCGGAGACTTGACGAAGAACTGGTCGACCTTCAGTTCGGCGGGTAGACCGAACTCGCTCAGCTTGCGGCCGACCATCACCTTCGCCGCGATCTTTGCGAGCGGGACGCCCGTGGCTTTGCTGACGAACGGTACGGTTCGCGAAGCGCGCGGATTGACCTCGAGGACGTAAACCTTGCCGGCACGGATCGCAAACTGAATGTTCATGAGACCCACGACGTTCAGGGCATGTCCCAGATGGATGGTGTATTTGCGGATGGTCTCGCGAAGCTCTTCACTCAGCTGATATGTCGGCAGCACACACGAACTGTCGCCGGAATGGATCCCGGCCTCTTCGATGTGCTCCATGAT
>DASXLG010000043.1 GCA_036496425.1 Terriglobia bacterium
TGGAATACACCTACGAAATCGTCCCGACGGGATTTACGGAAGACAAGTGGATTCAGATGTCTGAAATCCGGCCGGCAAGCCGGCAGCACGTACACCACGCCGTGGTTTATATCCGTCCGCCGGATTCGACGTGGCTCCGGAACGCACCACTGAATCAGCCTTTCACCGCATCGAGCCTGGCCGATCCCCATCTGCAGCATGAAGCACACTGGACCGACAGCGATCTTCTGCTGGTGTACGCGCCGGGCAGTTCGCCGGATCGGTGGCCTGACGGAATGGCGAAGTTCATTCCTGCGGGCTCCGATCTTGTTTTCCAGATGCACTACACGACCAACGGCCACGCCGATCGCGATCAGACATCGATCGGCCTGAGATTTGCACGGCAGGCGCCGGTGCAGCGGGTTCTCACGCTCCAGTTGACCAATGACCACTTTGTCATTCCGCCGGAAACCGATAACTACCGAGTTGAAGCATGGGGCTCGCTGCCGAATGACGCGACGCTGCTCAGTTTCTTCCCGCACATGCACCTCCGCGGGAAGCGTTTCGAGTACAACATCATCCACGATGCGGCGAACATCGAAACGCTGCTCCGCGTGAACTACGACTTTTACTGGCAGCTCAGCTACCGCCTCGCTCAACCTCTTCCTCTGAAGGCCGGAACCCGCCTGCAGGCCGTGGCGTGGTATGACAACTCCAGCAAAAATCCCCACAATCCGGATCCGCACACCAGCGTCACCTGGGGCGATCAGACGTATGAAGAAATGATGGTGGGATTCTTCGACGTCGCCGTGCCCAGGAATATGAGTAAAGCGCAGTATTTCGTGCGGCCTGATAACAAATAGTTTGCGCTGCCGAAGTAGAGGCCGCCAAAGCTCTCTTTCCCGGGACATGCAAGTGATGGCAACATCATATGAATGCGGGAGACGGATTTTATTGTCATCGGGAGCGGCATCGCCGGGTTGCGCGCCGCAATCGGCCTCGCCGAAGCGGGACGCGTCACGATATTCACGAAGGCGCAAGTCACCGAATCCAATTCCATGCATGCGCAGGGAGGAATCGCGGCGGCGATCGGCCAGAATGACGACGTCGGCAAACACTATGCCGACACGATAGCCGCGGGAGCCGGTCTGTGCGATGAAGAAGCGGTACGCGTGCTCGTTCAGGAAGGTCCGGCGGAAATCGATCGGCTGCTCGCGTGGGGCGCCGACTTCGAAAAAAACGGCCGCGTCCTGTCGCTGTCCCGTGAAGGAGGACACGGCGTAGCGCGGATCGTTCACGGCAACGGCGGCCTGACCGGTAAAGTCGTTGTCGATACTCTGCTTGCCCGGCTGCGCGGCGCCGCCAATGTGACGATCACTCCGTTTACTTTCTTTAGGGACTTGATCGTCGACGGTGATCGAGTCACCGGCGTTCAATTCGAACACGATGGATCGCGCAGCGCCTGCTTTGCAAACGCCGTATTGCTCGCAACCGGCGGCGGTTCTCACGTCTACTCCCAAAGCACGAATCCCGAAACAGCAACCGGAGACGGGTTGGCCGCCGCATATCGCGCCGGCGCGGAGCTCCGCGACATGGAATTCGTGCAATTCCACCCGACCGTACTGAATCTGCCGGGCGCTCCGCGATTTCTGCTGACGGAAGCTCTGCGAGGCGAAGGCGCGCGGATCGTAAACGAACACGGCGAGCGCTTCGTCGATGAGCTTCTGACCCGTGACGAAGTGAGCCGGGCCGTCTTTAAACAACTGACTGGGCGGGAAGCAGCGGCGGTGTTCCTCGACATGAGACATGTCCCCGCCGAGACTCTGCAGAAAAAGTTCCGGCACGTTTACACCACCTGCCTGCAATACGGCCTGGACATCACGCGGAATCCGATTCCCATCACTCCCGCCGCGCATTACTTCATGGGCGGCGTCGGCACGAATCTGGCAGGACAAACGACATTGTCTGGCCTGTATGCCGCCGGCGAAGCCGCATCGACCGGCGTGCATGGCGCGAACCGCCTGGCGAGCAATTCTCTGCTTGAAGCGCTGGTCTTCGGAGGCAGGGCCGCGGCTGCGATGAAGGACGAAACCGGCGCGGGTTCAAATGAAGTTGCGGCGGCGGACCTTCCGGCCTCAACGGCAGTGCCGCCGGCCGTTCGTGATATCACGTGGCGGTATGCCGGCATCGTCCGGAACGCCGAGGGCCTCAAAACGGGCATCAAGCTGCTCAGCGAGATGGACCAGCGTTCCAATCTCGTTACCGTCGCCCGAATCATTCATGAATGCGCGCTGGCGCGGGAAGAAAGCCGCGGCGCCCACTTCCGCGAAGATTTTCCCGAGCGAAGTTCATTGGGCCATCACTCCCGCATCCGAAAACAATATCCGTCAAAGTTGTTTTAGCCGCAGATTACGCGGATTACGCGGATTACGCAGATGGGCGCATCAATGAATCTTTTTTTGCGCCCATCTGCGTAATCCGCGTAATCTGCGGCTTTTGTGGCTACTCTTCTTCCCCGGAAATGTGACAGAATCGACTCGAAACTCACGAAGGAGCCGTACATGACGATGCAAACAACTCGCCGGGACATCCTCAAAGGCAGTCTGGCGCTTGCCGGACTCGGCCTGATGGGCCTGCCGGAATGGGCCCTCCCCGCATTGGCGGAAGGTGAAACCGTAATGCCATTCACCGACATTCCGGCCAATGCAAACTTCGCCACCAATGGCGAACGCCGGAACTATGACGTTCGTAAGATCGACGGTCCCTTCACGCCCAAAGACGAGTTCTTCACCACTCAGCATTACCCGCATCCGCAGATCGATCCTGTGGCCTTTCGCCTGAAAATTTCCGGCCTGGTGAACAAGCCGATGTCGATCTCACTCGATGAACTCAAGAAAATGAAAGCAACGGATCTCGTCGCGGGATTCGAATGTTCCGGAAACCGCCGCCCGACGCAGGGCCTGTCCGGCAATGGTAAATGGACGGGCGTCACCCTGAAAACCGTTCTCGATTCCGCCGGTCTCAAACCGGCAGCGAGGGAGATCGTTTTCTATGGCGCCGATCATGGCGAAGAAGAAGTCGAATTCCGTACACAGAAATACAAAGTCGATTACAACTTCGGCCGCAGCCTGTCGCGAGAGAAAGCTTTGTCAGCTGAACCCTTCGTGGCCTGGGCACTGAACGGCGAGCCGCTGACGCGATTCCAGGGGGCGCCGTTACGGCTGATTGTGCCCGGATGGTATGGAGTCTCGAATGTGAAATGGCTCTCGCAAATCCACGCTCAGGAAGAACGGTACATGGGCAAATACCAGACACGCTGGTATCGAACGGTGCGCGGCGAAATGATCGACGGCGAGATGCGCTGGAACGAGACGGAAGTGACGCACATGCAGCTGAAATCGTTCATCGCTCGCGTCACGAAGGAAGGCGGCAAGTATAAGGTTCTGGGAGTGGTGCTGAATGACGGCACACCGCTGAAATCCGTCGAAGTGAAGGTTGACGATGGGCCCTGGCAGGTGGCAACGATGGATCCGTCGACCAAGGAGAAATACGGCTGGAAGCTGTTTACCTACATCTGGACCGGCGCGATGCCCGGCGAACATACGGTGGTCTCACGCGTGACGGACGCAACAGGAAAGGTGCAGCCGACGGAGAAGGACCTGGAGAATAAGAAATCCTTCCTGGAAGACAATTCGCAGCAACCGCGAAAGGTGATGATCTCTTAAAACTCTATTGGAGGTTGCATCATTGGAGGTTTCTCCTTTTCTATATTTGAAATGCAGAAACCTCCAATGATGCAATCTCCAATAGGTTTTGTCTTCCTGTCTACCCCTCCACCCTCTCGACGAACTCCACTTCATCCGCCGTCAGCTCGAAGTCATAAACTTTCAGATCTTCCTTCATGTGCGGCAGGCTTGTCGTTCCAGTGAGCGGTACCATTCCCACCTGCATTGCAAACTTGAAAATCACCTGCTCGGCGCCGGCGCCGGCGCGGCGGGCGATCGCCTGGACCTGTGGATGGCGCACGACAAACGGATTCGCCGTCAGCAGCGAGAACCCCTGATACATGATTCCCAGCGCGCGGCAGATATTCCTCACTTCCCTGTCCCAACCGCGATTCGCAAAGCAGCGGTTCTGAACCACCATCGGCTTGATCTTCGCCTTATCCGCCAGCATCGCGAGCTGGCGCGCATTCACATTGCTGATGCCGATCATCCCTGCCCGGCCGGATTCATAAATCTCCTCAAGGGCGCCCCACACTTCCCAGTCTTCCGCGCCCAGCGACGGATAGTTATACGGCCCGTGCAGCAAATAGGAATCGATCCGGTTCGTTTTCAAGTGCTCCAATGATGATTCGAAGGACTGGCTCACCTGAGTCTTGATCTCAGCATCGGGATCATAGGGCAAGCGGTTGTCCTGCCCGCCGGGCGGCGTGAACTTGGTCTGCAGGAATAACGAATCGCGCGCGTGCCCTTCCGCAGCCAGTGCCGCCAGGGCTTCGCCGGCGAGGGACTCCGAATAATGTTTCGCCTGATTGGCCGTATCGATGGCCCTGAAACCGGCATTCACGGCGGTGCGAACAAGCGCGGTGGTCGCCTCTTTCTTCCAGGCTGTTCCGTAGATAAACGAAGGCATCGTCATAGGAACTCAATGTTATGCTACAAAACCGTGGCAACGATTCCGAAACTTCTTCACGAGCACATCAATACAGCTTTTCCAGTCAACGTCTGCCTGGTCGCGACGGTATTGCCCAGCGGCTTTGCACAAGTGACGCCGCGGGGCAGCCTGATGGTCTTCGATGACGATCACTTCGCTTTCTGGGAACGCGGAAAAGGCACGACCAACGCCAACCTGCAGGATGGTACCAAAGTAACGGTCTTCTTCCGGAAGCCGGAACTCCGGGTGGCGGGACTTCTGCCCAAGGGCGGGATCGCACGGTTCTACGGCACTGCCGCGCTTCACAAAAGCGGACCGGTCCGCGAACAGATCTGGGAGCGGGTCATTCAGCCCGAGAAGGATCGGGACCCGGAAAAGAACGGCTTCGGCGTGCTCGTCAAGGTCGAGCGGGCCGAGGATCTGGGTGGGGTCCTCCTGGATTTGAAATCAAACTGATCATCCGAAAGATGTCAGACGTCGAATGCACATGTCGAATGTCCAAGGGACGTTAGACATCTGACAATTAGACACTCATTGTCTTCGAAATGTTCCCTGCATTAAGATACCCCTACCGCATCACGACCAAACTCATCGCCATACTAATGCTTTGCGCTGCGACGATTCCGGTGTTTGCTTCCGGACGCGCCGGCATCGCGGACGCCGTGATGAACGGCGACCAGGCTCTTATGCGAAAACTTCTGCAGCAGAAAGCCGACGTCAATGCCGCGCAGATCGACGGTGCGACCGCGCTTCATTGGGCTGTCTACCGCGACGATCTCGAAGCCGCCCGGCTTCTGCTGAACGCCGGGGCAACAGCCGACGCCGGGAACCGCGAAGGCATCACACCTTTATATATGGCTTCGGTTTACGGCAAGCCGGTAATGATCGGCACACTCCTGAAAGCCGGAGCGAACGCGAAACAAAAGGGACCTTACGGCGAAACGCTGGTCATGCTCGCCGCGCGCAGCGGTAACCCGGACGCCATCCGGCGTCTGCTCCAGGCAGGCGTGGACGCGAATTCCGATTCGAGGCACGACGGCGCTGATGTGGGCGGCCGAGCAGAAACATCCGGCGGCCGTGAAAGCGCTACTCGACGGGGGCGCCGATTTCGCCGCGAAGTCCGGTCCGGCCGGGCTGCCGCGGAACTACATGTCGCAGAAGGTGAATGTCGCCAATGTCGAAACGGCGATGAAGCGCTGGGCGGAGGGGTGAAAAATAACCGGACCTACGAACAGCAACTCGCCTTCGAGGAAGCTAATGGGAAAAAGGTCCAGCGGCTGCTTCCCGACTTCGCCAAGGACGATCTGGCAACGATCGCGAAGTTTGTGGCCCAGGCTGCGTCGTCGTTTGGAGCGGGCGTGGATCAGATCCTCGAGTTCATTACGCCGCAGCTCGAAGCAAACGGACGGAATGTCGAGGAATTCAACAAGCTTGTTCGAGAGCAACTGGCCGAAGCCCAGGCTGCCGCAGGCGACACCGACACCGTGGTCGCCGGACTTGTTGGCCGGGGCGGCGGCGGTCTGACGGCGTTGACATTTGCCGCGCGCGAAGGTGACCTGGAATCACAAAAGCCCTCGCCGCAGCGGGCGCCGACCTCAACCAGGCCACGGAATATGGCTGGACGCCGCTCCTGACGGCCACCAACAACCGGCATTACCAGCTGGCCACCTGGCTTGTCGAACACGGCGCGAACGTGAATCTCCAGAATAAAGGCGGGTGGACGCCGCTCTACCTCGCGACGGACAATCGCAACATCGAAGGCGGCGACTACCCCGTGCCCCAGCCGGACATGAATCATCTCGAATTCATCAAGGTCCTGCTGGATCACGGAGCCGATCCCCAGTTTGCGACCGACTTCGGCAATACAGCTCTCTCTGCCGCCGCCGGAATCGGCTGGGTTGAGGGCGTCACCTATGAGCACTCGGCCGCTCAAAACGTCGAAGCGGTCAAGATGCTCCTGAACCTTGGCCTGGACGCGAATTCCGTGAACCGCGACGGAAGAACCCCCTTGATGGGCGCCGCACTCAAAGGCCGGAGCGATGTCGTTCAGCTGCTGGTCGACCACGGCGCGAAACTGGACACCCGCGACCACGGCAGCCGCGACACCGACACCAGCGTCTCCAAAATCGCCGGCCACACCTGGCAGGCGCTCGACTATGCGGACGGGCTGGTCCGCGTCGGCGTGCAGTCTGCCGTGACACATCCCGAAACCGCAGCTCTGCTTCGAAAGTTGATGATGGAGAAAAGCCTGCCGGTGCCTCCCGCGAATCGAATTGTGGATTCCATCTGCATCGTCGAAATCTGCAAAGAGAGACAATCCGCGCCGTAGGGCGCCGCACATCCGCAAAATTCGCGCAGTCATCTCCGCGCCTGCAACATAAACTTAAAAATATGAAACAGGTGCTGTTTGCGCTCGTGTCTTTCTCCGTTGTCTCCGTAAGACCTATCCAGTTTTCGCAAGCCATTTTCGTCAGCCCGACTCCGGTGGAAAGTCTTATCCAGATCAGCGGCAACAATGTCGGGACGAGAGGCAGCGTCACGGGCCTCGTGATGGCCGCTTACAAGTTGCGCCAGTTCCAGATCTCCGGCGCTCCCGCCTGGGCGGACACCTCCTGGTTCGATATCGAAGGCAAAACCACAGGCCCGGCCACGACCGATCAAGTGCGGCAACTGCTTCAGACACTGCTCGGCGAGAAGTTCCATCTGAAGCTTAAAACCAGCATGAAGGAAACGGCCGTCTACGAACTGGTGCCCGTCAAGAATGGGCCGAAGTTGAAGGAAAGCACGGGGCTGCATCCGGCCTTGCCCCCGAACCCGGACACCTCGATGGTGCGGATCAACGTGTTCAATCGGGACATGGCCAATTTTATCGGCCTCATCGCGCCGGATCTGGATCGTCCCATCATCGATAAGACCGGCTTGGCGGCGCGCTACGACTTCGGCCTGGAATACAAGCGCGCCGCGGAGGGCGACAAGTCGCTCTTCAATGCGATGGAGCAGCAGCTCGGACTGAAACTGGTCCCGGTCACGGAATCACTGGAAATGGCGGTTATTGAAGACGTGCAGCGGCCGGGGGAGAATTAAGTCGAATCGAGCGGGAGGTTCATAAATCCCGAAATCGCGGATGCCCACAGGCGTTATGATGGTCCCGGTGCGCTATGAATAAAGTTTTTGTGGTTTGCCTTGTTGTCCTGGCATGCGCAGCCTGCCGGAAGCCATCTCCCGATCCCATCGCCAGTCTTCTTCAAAACAAAAAGGGCGCGGTCTTTGTCTTCCTGGCGCCGGACTGTCCTCTATCCCAGAATTACACGCTGACGTTGAACAATCTGAACAAGGAGTTCGAGTCCGCCGGGGTCGGGTTTTATGGCGTGTTCTCCGGAGGCGCCATCTCCAAACAGGCGATGGACGACTTCGCCGCAACCTATCACCTGGGTTTTCCGGCAATGCTGGATGACCAATCGAAGGTCGCCGATTACTTCGGCGCCACCACTACTCCGGAAGCCTTCCTGACGGGGGCGACGGGCCAAACCGTCTACAAAGGCGCCATCGACAACTGGGCGCCGGAGCTCGGCCAGCATCGCACGGTCATCACGCAACATTATTTATTCGATGCGTTGGAAAGCGTACGAGCGGGCAAGGCGATCCAGGTTAAGGAAACTCAAGCGGTTGGCTGCTTCATCGAACGGAAGAACCAAAGCTGATATTCCGGACTTACGATTCCCCTGGAAAGCCGGAACCAACGTCGTAGGATTGTTGACGTTGTTCCGGCCGCACCAGATTTGTTAGGAAAAACTACGGTGTTTCGCCTTCGCTGGATGCCGCACCAAATTTCTTGCCGGTGCTCACCAACGTAACGTCTCGGGCATTGCCGCGATTGCTGCCGTTCTTCGCGAGTGTGCCATTAATTTTGACTTCGTCGCCCAGTTTCATGGTCGTGCGTGTCCATCCGCGACCCTGCAGGCCGTGCGGCGGTCCCATTTCCCAGCCCCAGTTCTGGACGGTGCCATCGGGCTGCTTCACGTCCACGTAGAACCAGACATGGGGATTGGTCCAATCAATCTTGGTGACAATGCCCTGCACGGTTGCAGGTTTGTTGGCATCAAATTCTGCCGAGAACGAATGGTGCGCCAGCGCGGGAATAGCCGCTGCCGTCACTCCAAGCGCCAGAGCAAACAAGACAACTACACTTTTCTTCATCTAGATCCTCCTTAGCGTTTCAGCGTTTCAGCGTTTCAAAAATCGATACGAGCGTTGAGCGTCACAGTTCGACTTCCAGTGGCGGTAGTGATGCGGCCGAAAGTCGAGGAATTGATATCGGTGACAGGATTGCCCCACTGCGGTTTGTTTAAGAAGTTCACGGCATCCGCGCGGAGCGT
>DASXLG010000044.1 GCA_036496425.1 Terriglobia bacterium
TCCAGCATCAGGAAGAGGACAGACCGAACCTCGCGATCAACCTCGACGGCCTCGTCCGCACCTATCTGCAAACCAAGACGAAGGAATACATTGAAGCGCATCAGCCCCAGCTTGGCCAGGAAGTCAGAGACTACATCAAGAGCTTCCGCGCAGGCGGCGAGCCCATCATGGACGATGAAGGCCACATCACCGGCTTCAGGGGCGGTATTTCCCTCGAGGACGAGTGGGGTGTCGATATCGCCGATGTGACGCCGAGGAGGCTTACGCTTCCGAGCACCGTGGCAGGGGCGCAAGTCGAGGCACAGCAGATCATCAAGGCAGCTCAGACCCAGTATGATTCTGCCCAGAATGAAGCCGACAGGCGTGAATCCAAGCTGCGTTCGATGGAGCAATTGAGCGCAGCGGTCGGCAGCAACAATGATGCGGCGAACTACCTGACGTCGCAGATCCTCAACGACCTGCTTGAACAGACTCCATCGAAAAATGTCGGACGCATCACCATACTCAACGGCCTTTCTGGAAGTGACCAGGCAATCATCAGCAGGCAGGGCGTCCTGCCGGGGAAATAAATGAAGCACAAGAGGCACAAGAAACATCGCGTCGCTCTTGTGCCTCTTGTGCTTCTTGTGTTCCTTCCCGTACCATCCCGCTTATCTGGAGCACGGCCGATGAGAAGGACACTTGCGCAGAATATCGCGGCGGGACTGGTCATCGTGATGGCGAACACGGCGTGCAGCCATCACGCGGCGAAGGTTCCGGCGCCGCCATCAGCGGACGCTCTGAAGTCGATCCACCAGCCGACGGTAGAGCAGCGCGCGCTGGGGATTTATCAGCCCTTCAGCGATGCGGATATCGACTTCATGACGGGGATGATTCCCCACCACGCGCAGGCGGTCATCATGGCAGGCTGGGCGCCTTCGCACGGCGCACGCCACGACTTAGCCGTACTGTGCGAAAGAATTCTCGTGGGCCAGGCCGATGAAATCCGTTCGATGCAGCAATGGCTGAAGGACCGCGGCCAGCCCGTGCCCGACGGAAAGTCCACGCGCATGAGGATGAACATGAACGGCGTCGAACACGACATGCTGATGCCGGGCATGCTGACCGATGAAGAGATGGCCGAGTTGGACAAGGCGCGAGGTCCCGAATTCGACCGCCTGTTCCTGATCGGAATGATCAAGCATCACCAGGGCGCGATCGACATGGTGAATGATCTTTTCAAAGCATACGGGGCCGCGCAGGACGATACGATTTACAAGTTCGCTTCGGACGTGTTCGCCGATCAGTCGATCGAGATTGCGGTGATGAACAAGATGCTGGAGTCGGCCGGCAATGACTAACCGGAGGGAGTGCCTCTCATGAGAAAGATGGAATGGATCACCGGAACGCTGATTTCGGGGTCGCTTGTCACGGCTCTGTTGCTCGTCGCTTCGCTCGCGGCACAGGCGCCACAGACGGTCGCGACTCCACAAACGCAGCAGGAGGCGGTCGCCGAGGCGGCACAGGGAGCGCGCGGAGGAGGGCGGCCGGATCCGGGCCCGCCTCCGCCGGCAGTTATGCCGCCGCCGGTGACGCCCATCGTTTCGATGACGCCGCCAAGCCCCGATCCGCGCGTCGGCCTTTCCGCCGGCCGCTGGGACGCCGGACAAGCCGCGTGGAACATGCGCATGATCTCGACCACGCCTCCGAGCGCGGCATCCCTCGGCGCGACACACTCCGATCTGGCTTTCACAGGCAAGTACGCAGTTCAAGGCAACTACAACGGATTCGAAATCTGGGACATCTCGAATCCGGCAAAACCCGTGCTCGCGAATGCCTTCGAATGCCCGGCATCGCAGAACGACATCTCCGTCTACAAAAACCTGCTGTTCATGTCTTCCGAAGCGACCAACAGCCGGCAAGACTGCAAATTCGGCGGCGTTCCGAACCCGGTCAGCGAGGACCGCGTGCGCGGGATCCGGATCTTCGATATCACCGACATCGCGCATCCGAAACTCGTGACCAGCGTGCAGACCTGCCGCGGGTCCCACACGCACACGGTGGTGACACAGCCCGGCGATCCGAACGACGTCTATATATATGTCTCCGGAACGGCTAACGTCCGGCCTAACGACGAACTCAAAGGTTGCCAGGACGGCCCGCGCGACGATCCCAACTCGGCCCGATTCCGGCTGGAAGTGATAAAAGTCCCGCTCGCGAAACCGACAGCAGCGGCAGTCGTCAGCTCGCCGCGGATCTTCAACAATCTGCCCGTTCCGCCCCGCAATGAGGATCGCAACGCCGTCGATGCGGCAGCCCGCGCCGCGGCTGCCGCGGCTCGCGGCGCAGGAGGCGGCCGTGGAAATGGAAGCGGGCAAGGCAGCGGTAACGGACGGGGTTCCGGCAACGGCCGCGGCAGCGCCGCGCCGGCTCCGCCGACCGGCCCGAATCAGTGCCATGACATCACCGTGTATCCGGAAATCGGAGTGGCTGGAGGCGCCTGCGCCGGACTCGGACTGCTGCTCGACATCCATGATGCCGCGCATCCGTTCCGCATCGACATGGTGGGCGACGCCAACATGTCGTTCTGGCATTCGGCAACGTTCAACAATGACGGCACCAAGGTCCTGTTCTCCGACGAATGGGGCGGCGGATCTCAGCCGCGCTGCCGCGCCACCGACAAACCGGAGTGGGGCGCCGACGCGCTCTTCACCATCGAGAACAAGAACCTCGTTTTCCACAGCTACTACAAGATGCCCGCCGCGCAGACCGAGCAGGAGAATTGCGTTGCGCACAACGGATCGCTCATTCCGATCCCCGGCCGCGACGTGATGGTGCAGGCTTTTTATCAGGGCGGACTTACCGTGTTCGACTGGACCGACGCCTCGCACCCGAAGGAAATCGCTTTCTTCGATCGCGGTCCCGTCGATGCGGCAAGGCTGGTCCTCGCCGGCTCCTGGTCGGCCTATTGGTACAACGGCGTCATCGTCAGCTCCGAGATCGCGCGCGGCCTGGATGTCTTCGATCTGCTCCCGAGCGGGTTGATTTCACAGAACGAGATCGATGCGGCCAAAACCGTGCATTTCGCTTTTTACAATACGCAGGACCAGCAGAAGTTTGTCTGGCCTCCAAGCTTCCCTCTGGCAAAGGCGTATGTCGATCAACTCGAACGCTCGAACGGCCTGACCACAGCAAGAATTCAGGCCGTGCGCGACGCGATCGCCGCCGCCGAGCGCGAGAGCGGCGGTGCGCGACGCAACGGGCTCACACAGCTGGCGACGCAGTTGAACGGCGATGTGGCGCAGAGCACGGATCAGGCGAAGGTCAAGCTGCTGGCCGCCGCCGTGAGTGATCTTGCGAAGGCCCGCTGAGTTGTATAGCCAACCTCAACCGACCACGGCCTTCCGGCCGTGGCTACCGTCTGTCGCCGCTCCGCGGCTGCGTCCCGCGCGTGCTATTCTTACGGGATGTCCATTCTGAAGTTTCTCGGACTGAGCAAAGAACACTTCAGCCAGCATTCGAACGCCGGCGAAACGGATACGGTCCGCAAAATTGTTCATCAACTCGACAGTCTTCCGGAGGACCAGGCCCGCTACATCGCCGCATTCGCTTATCTGTTGAGCCGCGTTGCCAGAGCCGATATGCAGGTCAGCACGGAAGAGACAGCGGCAATGGAGCGCATCGTCGTCTCGGAAGGCGGCTTGCCTGAGGCGCTGGCTACCGTCGTTGTGCAGATGGCCAAATCGCAGAACCTGCTCTTTGGCGCGACAGAAAACTACCTCGTAACACGGGAATTCGAACGCCTCGCCACTCGCGAGCAGAAGCTGGCCACGCTCGACTGCCTGTTTGCGGTGGCCGCAGCCGACAACAACATCAGCATCGACGAAGATAACGTGGTCAAACAGATATCGGAGGAACTCAAACTCTCGCATTCCGACTACATCGAAGCGCGATTGCGCTTCAAGGAATACCTGGCGGTCTTGAAGCCCGGCAAATCTGAAACGAACCTTCACTAACACCGAGGAGATTCTCAATGTCTTTAAGAATTAACGACGAGGCACCGAACTTTACTGCGCAGACGACGCAGGGAGATATCGACTTTCACAAATGGATCGGCGATGGCTGGGCCATCCTGTTCTCGCATCCGAAGGACTTCACCCCCGTCTGCACAACGGAACTCGGCTATATGGCGAAGCTCGAACCGCAGTTCAAAGCCCGGAACTGCAAGATCATCGGCCTGAGCGTCGATCCGGTAAGCAGCCACAGCAAGTGGGCTAACGACATTGAAGAAACTCAGGGCTCCAAAGTGAATTATCCGATGATCGGAGACCACGACCTCAAAGTCGCGAAGCTTTACAATATGCTTCCGGCGGACACCGCCGGAACATCCGAAGGCCGCACTTCCGCCACCAATGCCACGGTAAGAACAGTGTTTGTGGTCGGCCCCGACAAACAGATCAAGCTGATGATCAGCTATCCGATGAACACCGGCCGCAACTTCGATGAAATCCTGCGTGTTCTGGATTCGATGCAGCTGACGGCCAACCACAAGGTGGCGACGCCGGTGAATTGGAAAAACGGCGAGGATGTCATCATCCCGCCGGCGGTGTCGGACGAAGAGGCCAAGAAAAAGTATCCGCAGGGCTTCAAGACGCTGAAGCCGTATCTGCGCACCGTTTCTCAGCCGAAATAGGAAACGGTGCGACTACGTAATCACTTCAACGCTGACAGCGCCGGGCCTGAATCGCCGCGGGGCAACAGGCTCGGCCCTGACAGCGAAAAAAGCGTCGACGTCTTGAGCTTCGGGTCGACGAGAACGCCGATGAAGCAGTTCTGCATCTCCTCCCAGTTCTGATCGCCCCAGACGACGCGCTTTTCCGGATCGGGGTTGTACTTGTTGTTCGCCGAGTTGTCGTAATGCGCGATCCCGATGATGCGGGTTCCTTTCGGCACGAATAACGGCTGGTCCAGGTCGTATCCCATCTGCCAGTTGAAGTCCCACTTCGCTTTAAAAATCGTTTCCGCTTTGCCCGATGGATAAACCAGCTTGAACTCGTAGTCCTTGCCCCGCAGATGCATGTGCGGCTGCATGTACACCAGCTGCATGTCGGCGTTCGCCGTCATCTCTGAAACCACTTCCGCATTCCCGTCGCGCGGCGCGATCGCGAGGTTCGCGGCGGTCGGGCCGTTATGCATGAAGTATCGAAGCTTCGGCGGCTTCTTAGCGAAGACCAGGCCCACGCGAGCCCGGTCCGTGGTGGCCTGGCCAATCGAGGTGTAGTGCAGGTTGAAAACCAGGTCGGACCCTTTAGGGACGAACTTCGCAGATTCGTAGCGGCTGAAGTTCTGCGGGCCCAGGCCGGGGTTGAATTTGCCGAGCGTCTCCGGAGCCTCACCTTTCTGCAATACCATGCTGCCCGTTTCATACGCCTCTCCAGGCACAGCATCCTGCATGAATTCCGAGCCCGGCGGACGAACGAGCACGCGGCCGTGATGGAGGACTTTAGGATTGCCCGGCCGCATTTCGGCGGCGACAACCCACTCGTCTTCGGGGAAGTTTACCTTCACCAGAATATTTTGATAGTTGACCGTCCCCGTCGCCGGAACATTGAAGTCCTTCGGCATCTCGATGATCATGTCGGGCTTGATATTCCAGCCGTCCTGGAAAGTCACGGGAGGCGGCATGTCTTTCGGATCGCCTTCGGCGGCGCCGCCATCGGCCCACCCGCTGATCGTCTGGATGTCGGATTCGCTCAATCTGCGGTCGTTCGCGAAGTGACCATAGCCGGGATCCGCAAACCAGGGCGGCATCTGCCTGCTGATGACCGCTTCCTTCATCGCCTTCGCCCAGGGACGCGTGTCCTTATAAGTGAGGAACGACATGGGAGCGATTTCGCCCGGACGGTGACAGGTCTGGCAGTTCTTCTGCAGGATCGGCAGCACCTGCCTGTCGAAGGTAACGGCGGCGGGTTTCGGGCTTTCTTCCGCTTTCGCGGGGATCGAAGATGTCGCAGTGATGAATCCGAACAGAGCTGCGGCGAGCAGGACTAATCTAGATTGCATCGAGGCCTCCAGAGGGGAAGATTAGCCACAAAAGGCACAAAAGTAAAAAGAAGAGATTCTCTGTATTTTTTTGAGCCTTTTGTGGCTAATCTCCTCGTTGACCATGCAGGCTAAACCGCAGATCAGCATTTCTCCCGCGAAAGTGAAATCCGGCAACCCGGTTTACCAGACGGGCAGCGGCTGCACTCCAGACCGCACCGTCATGTCGCACCTTCTCCGGCCCAACGGAACCGAATACAACCCGCTGCGGCTGCGCACGGATGCGCAGGGCGAGTTCACGCACAAAATCGATACGATCATGCTGGATCCAGGCACTTACGAATCGTGGGTGGAGGACGAGGAATCCAAAGCGCTGTCCAACCACGCGCGATTCACAGTCGAATAGGATTACTTCTGCGAGCGGCTTTGCCGCGAATAATGAGGGCTGTACTGGAGGCCGTATGGAGTCGAGATCTTCGACTTGGCTTTCTCCTCGAAAAACTCCGACTGGGATTTGTGGATCGCCGTGACTTCCTCTTCCGAACAATCGCGCATCGTGATTTCCTCACGCGACACGAAAAAAACCTGGCCGACCGGCATATTGTGCGCGCCGTGAATCCCCTCTCCGGGTTGGAGGACGTAACGGAACTCGGTTTCATGCGCGTACCAATCGGTCTCGACGCGGATCACCAGCATGGGCGCAACCGGCCGCTCGATCATATTGAAGATCGACGAATAGACCGTGTCCCATCCCGCCGGCGTCTGAAAGTTCGTGGCGCCGGCCAGCGCGATGGCGCCCGGAGGCGTGCCGAGATCCTCCGGAATAATGAACGCGCGCATGATGGCGAGCGCCGCCTCGCGCGAAAGCGGCGGCTTCTTGCTCGCAAAGGCGACTTCTTCCTTGATCATCCCGATGCTACCGACCGGCAGTGAAATCGTCACGCTGAAAACCGGCTCCCACTTGCCTTTGCCGGCATCGACGAAGTAGATGAACTGATACTTCCCTTCTCCCTGATACTCGATGTGGAACGATTCCTTCGGCTCCAGCGGCGGATAAACCAGATAGCCGACAGCGCTGCCGGCTTCCAGCACAGGGCAATGCCGCGAATGCTGCGGCAGAAGCGGGCGCTGGCCTTCGCGCCGCGGTTTGAGGCCGGCGCCGGGCCGGCGTGAGTTGTACCAGAGTCGAACTTCCATGAGGATGGTATTGTAGTCCAGTCATGACAAAACACGCCCAACGTTTGGAAACGAAGGTCATCCATGCCGGAGAACCGGAACCGCGGATCGAAGGCGCGGTCATCCTGCCGATTTTTCAATCCGCCATGTTCGAATACGGCGAAGAAGACGATTACCACAGCCTGAAATACATCCGGCTCAACAACACGCCGAACCATACGGCGCTGCACGAAAAGCTTGCGGCTCTCGAGAACGCGGAAGACGCAATCGTCACCGCCAGCGGCATGGCGGCGATATCGACGGCGTTGCTTACGGTGCTTTCGGCCGGGGATCACCTGCTCGTGCAGGACTCCCTCTACGGCGGTACGCACAACTTCGTCACGAAAGATCTCGGAGCGTTCGGCATCGCATACGACTTCATCGATGCCGACGATCCGGACTCGTGGCAACCGAAGCTTCGCAAGAACACCAAGGCGATCTATATCGAAACGATGGCCAATCCCCTTTTGCACATTCCGGACGTCAAGGCCGCTGCCGCGTTTGCCAAAACGAATGGACTGGTTTCGATGATCGACAACACCTTCGCGAGCCCGGTCAATTTCCGCCCGGCCGAATGGGGCTTCGACCTGTCGCTGCACAGCTGCACGAAGTATCTCAACGGACACTCGGACATTGTGGCGGGCGCCGCCATCGGCCGGCGCGAACTCGTCGGACAGGTCAAGCGCCGGCTGGATCATCTTGGCGGTTCGCTCGATCCGCATGCGGCATTTCTGCTGCACCGCGGAATGAAGACGCTCGCCATCCGGATGAAGCAGCACAACGAAAGCGCCTTGAAGATCGCGCACTTTCTCGCCGGCCATCCGGCTATCGAGAAAGTGCACTATCCCGGCCTGGAAAGCCATCCGCGCCACGCCCGGGCGCGCGAACTGTTCGACGGATTCAGTGGAATGATCAGCTTCGAATTGAAGGGCGGAGTCGATACCGCGCAGCGCTTCATGAGCCGGACAAAGTTGCCGATCAACGCGCCCAGTCTCGGAGGCGTGGAAACCCTGATGACGCGGCCATCGAGGACATCGCATTCCGGCATGGCGCCGGAAGACCGCCGGCGACTCGGGATCTCGGACAAACTGATCCGGCTGTCGGTAGGGATCGAGGCAACGGAAGACTTGATTGAAGATTTTCGAGCAGCGCTGGAAGGCTGATTAAAACATTGGATCATTGGATCATTTGACGTTTCTTCATTTCTTCAATGGAAGCAATGAAGCAACCTGCAATGATGCAATGGTCCAATAACATTAACCGCTTTTTGTTGTTCCCTCCACTTCGAACCGGTAACCCAGCCACGGGTCCGTGAGAATGTACTGGGGTTTTGCGGGATTGGGCTCGATCTTCTTTCTTAAATGTGTAATGAAGACCCGGAGATAATCCGTCTGGTCACCGTAGTCCGGCCCCCACACGGCCTGTAACAGTTCCCGGTGCGGCACGGGCTTGCCGGCGTGTGATACGAGGTAGCGGAGGAGATCGAACTCCTTAGGCGTGAGCCGGACATTCTTCTTTCCGGAGCGGATCTTTCGCGCTTCAAAGTCGATCTCGAGATCGCCCGCGACAAACGTTCTCGGCCCGGCATTCGGAGGAGCGGGCGAACGCCGCAGGGCGGCACGGATTCGCGCGAGCAATTCATGTTTGCCGAACGGCTTGGTGACGTAATCATCGGCGCCGGCATCCAGGGCTTCCACCTTTTCCTCTTCTTCATGGCGGACGGTCAGGACAATGATCGGCACGTCGGAGTTTTCGCGGATCGACCGGCAGGTTTCCAGGCCGCTGATGCCGGGCATATTCAAGTCGAGAAGCACCAGGTCCGGGAGGAATTCGCGAAACCGCAGGAGCGCGGCTTCACCGGAGCGCGCTTCCAGGACTTCATAGTTTTCCCCGGAAAGAATAACGCGCATCACGCGGCGGATCTGCGGCTCATCATCGACAACGAGAACTTTTCCTGCGCTCACCTTTCCGCTCCTGTTGCGATTGGCAAGGTAAAGAAGAATTCGGAACCTTTTCCCCAGGCGCTTTCCACCCGGATCTCACCGCCATGAGCTTCGACGATGTCACGTGCGATCGTCAATCCCATTCCGGTTCCGGGAATGCGGCCGCCGCCTTCCACGCGGTAGTATTTCTCAAAAATATGCGAGACATCCTTCGCCGGAATGCCGGGGCCGAAGTCCTTGACGCTGATCTGCACGACGCCAATCTGCGCGGACGCGCGGATCAGGATCGCGGAGTCCGGACTGGCATACTTCAAGGCATTCGTCAGGAGCTGGCGAATCGTCAGCTCGATCAATTCTCCGTCTGCAACAACGGCGGGCAGGCCGCCTTCAACTTCAACCCGGACCTCGCGGTCTTCGAGCAGAATCCGAAGCTTTTGCCGGGCGGCGTTGATCAAGTCGGGGACCGAGTGCGGACGGCGGTCCAGCCGCAGATCGCCAGCTTCGATGCGCGCCATGCGGATCGTTTCAGTTACCAGTGAGTCCAGCCGGTCGGTTTCCTCCCCGATGATCGTGACCAGCTCTTTCTGCGCGCTGGGCCGTTCATCCATGATCGACGAGGCCGCCGCTTTGATCGAAGTCAAAGGCGTCTTGAACTCGTGAGCAAGTGCGTCGAGCATCATGGATTTGATCGCTTCATTCTGCCGCGCAGCCTCCATCCTGGCCGCCGCTTCCTCCGCGCGCGCGCGCTCCATGACGATCGCCGCGAGACTCGCCACAGACTGGAGGGCCGTGTCCGAGATGTGCACGCCGCGGATAGCAAGGCTTCCGATGGGGCCCGCGCCGAGGCTCAGCGGGAGAATGGACAGGCGGGCGGCGGGATCGTAGGACGAGGTTCTTTGAACTGCGGCGTCCTTCAACTTGGTATCGGAAATCACGGAGTCCATCGCTCCGGTGCGGTGAATCTGGTCCGTCACGCGATCGAAGACCGCGACGCCGGCAACTTCAAAAGCCTGCGCGATGCGATGCGAAACCTGACTCGCTGTGGCGGACCGGTTATCGACCAGCATCAAGGCGCGGCTGAGATCGTAAAGCCGCTCCATTTCCTGCTGACGGCGCGTCGCTTCCACCGCCCGCTGCTTCGCGCTCGCCGACAGCTGGCTCGCGACCACGGCTGTTATAAGGAATGCCGTCAGCGCCACCCAGTTCTGGGGATCCGCGACCGTGAGCGTGTAATAAGGCGGCAGCCAGAAGAAGTTGAAGCAGAACATTCCGGCAATCGAAGCAACGATCGCTTCGCGCAGGCCCCAGGCCGTAGCGATGGCGAGGATCGCCAGGAGGAAGGTCATCGCAACCGTGGTGCTGTTAACGTCCGTGAATACTCTGGAATAGAAGAAAGCAATTCCAGCGATCACTCCCAGGCTTGCGCAAACGCGAACGATGAATCCCTTCATTGTCTGAAGGAACTTAACACGAATCCAAGGTCGTGTCCTGGTTCAGAAGTACGTGCTTTTTCCCTACTCGGACTAAGCGAAAGGCACGGCGCACCTTCCGCCTTCCAGTCAGAGGAGGGGTTCTCCGCGGCGGCTGACTTCTTCGCGGATGTCCCGGATCACTTCACCGCTTTCCCTGGAATGGAGTTGCTCATTCATGCGGCGCAAGGCGACGCCGACCACGTCGCGGTGATGGAGTTTGGCGCCGGTGTATTTGCCGCTCATTTCGAGCCACAGCTCATGCACCAGATCGATGTCTTCGGGCCACAGCCTGGGCGGGTGCGGGCCAAGGTTCACAAACATGGACGGCCTTTCGGGTGTGATGATCTCGAGTGAGAACGGATGCCGGGGCTCCGGGAGCTTTTCCCACGCCTGCCCGATCCGTTGCGCCAGTTCTTCCGAATCCATTCTTGCCGAGACGCCCGTCACCAGACGCGAAGCCTGAAGTTTGGCCGCCGTCTGAACCATGGCATCGAACGGATTGACAGCCGGCACAACCAGGAGGTCCACCGTTTTACCTTGTTTCTCCGCCATGGCGACGACGCGGGTGAACAACTCCCCTTCATCGTCGGTAAAAAGCTGGTTCTCGCCCAGATCATACTCGCCGGCCCCTGTCGAGACCGCGCGAACGGCCATCACGACGATATCGTGCCGCCGCATGTTCGTCTTCTCCAACACGCTTTCGAGGTGGGCCATCCGGTTGTAATTCCGCACCGCGGCAAGAATGCAGCCGGGTCTGGCGTGCATTCCGCTCATGTTGATCGCTATATCGGGACGGATGTCCAGGTTGAACTGCTCGAGGCCTTGTTTGTTCTTACGCTTCGCCTTTGCGTTGAGACGCACGGAAATGGTGAATACGATGAACAGAAACAAAGTAAAGCCGACGCCGAAATAGGTTGCGATCTCTTTAGTAAAGAGGTTCGCGATGGCGACAAAGAACAGAACCATCGTCGTCAACAGCAGACCTATCGGGATTTCGCGCCCGCCGACCGTAATGTTGAGCGGAGTCTTATATTCCTGGTCGTGCCGTTTGAATCTCAGAACTGTAACGCCAAGGGCCTTCATGAAGAAGCTCCATACCACGCCGAACGCATAAGCTTCACCGAGCAGATTGACGTTGCCGCGGCTCGCAGCGATCGTCAGGATCTGAAGGCCGACGATCGTATTGATCAGCCGGTACGATGTTCCGAATTTGGGGTGCGGCTTCCGGAACCACGGCACGAGCACTCCGTCTTCCGCAAGACGGTTGAGAACGCCATTCGCTCCGATAATCGATGTGTTCACCGCACCGGAGAGAATCAGCACGCCGACGACGACCACGAAGATATGGAACGCCAGCCGCAGCAACTGGGGGCCGATGAGATGATTGGTCAACCCGCCCAGGAGGTTTTGCACGTATTGCGGGCGGACGGAATCGGGAATAATCATCCCGGCCAGCAAGGTGATAAGTCCGGTGCACACCACGGCATACACGCAAACGATGTTTGCAGCCAGCTTCAGCTTCTGCAGTTTCGGAGCCTCGATTTCGCGGTAGACCTGGGCCAGCGTTTCAAAACCGCTCATCGCCAGGACGGAATGCCCGAACGCGACGACGACCAGGATCAGAGGCATCCGAATCCAGCGCGTGCCGGCCAGCCAACCCAGGTCCGCTGCCGGATGGGCGAATTCCAGATTCGAAGGAATCGGCGCCGGGGGAATCTGCGCCGGCCCAAGCTTCAGGAGCGTGAGACCGCACCAGATGAGGAACATCACCACCATGACGGTCGTGATCTGCATAATTCGAAGCGCCTTCGAACTCGATTCATGCACACCCTTGATGTTGGTCCACCAGAAGTACAAGGTCGCGAGAACCCCGAAGGCAGCCGAAAACTGGAATGCAGGAATCGGCGAACCGGCATGCAACATCTGCGAGATTTCGTTGATGACGCCCGCAAGATATTGTCCGGCGCTGACGACACTGATGGGACCGGTGAGAATGTAATCGAAGATCAGAGCGGAGACCGACAAACGCGCAAGGAATGGCCCCATCGCGTCCCGCACGACGACATAGACGCCGCCGCGGACATACATGCTGCAACTCTCCAGGTAAATCGATCTCACCGCGAAGCTGAACAACATAACGGCGAGAATGAACCAGGGCGCACTTTTGCCGATCGTGTTCTCGGCAATGCCGCCGGCATAAAAAGCGGACGAGGCCAGGTCGCTTAAAACGATTGCAGCACCGCGCCAGAAAGAAATAAACGAAAGCATGACCGTGCTTGCAACAACGACCCGCGTTGCCGCCGACCCGGCAGTTAACGGCTGATTCTTCGACAAACAGTCCCTCCTGGATGACAGGAACTGTAGTTTATATAAACGCAACCGTTAGACAATCATTTCATTATGCGTGCACCGCGCAGCGCAGGAACGCCGGCGCAGCCGTGGTAGTGTTAATGCTGTGAATACGGGAAACTCCACATGAATACCACACTGTTGCTTCTATTTACGGCGGCCCTGTTCGAGGCCGGAGGCGACGCGCTGGTCCGTTCCGGGATGCGCGCCCCGGTTACCGCAACCAAGGTGATCTTTTTCCTGGCCGGCGCGGTCGTCCTGTTTGCTTACGGATATGTAGTGAACAGCCCATCCTGGGACTTCGGCCGGCTGATCGGTGTGTACATTGTGTTCTTTTTCATCATCGCGCAGCTGATAAATTGGCTCGTGTTTCACCAGCCGCCGGGCAGAGCCCTGGTGATCGGCGGAGCTTTCATCGTCGCCGGCGGAGCCATCATTTCATACGGCGCCTGAGCTCAAGGTAAACTGAAGCTCCAGTGCGAGTGCTCTATTCGGTTTTCGCAATCATCGTCATCAATCTGGTGCTCAGCGGAGACAATGCGGTCGTTATCGGGATGGCGGCGCACCGGCTGCCGGCCAACGACCGGCGCAGGGCCATCACTCTGGGCGGCGCGGCTGCGATTGTTTTACGGATAATCCTGACGATCCCCGCAATGTACTTGCTTCGCGTGTCCGGCCTCCGGATCACGGGAGGACTGCTGCTGATCTGGATCGCCGTCAGACTCCTCAAAGAGGAAGAGGAAAGCGAAGAAGGCGTCAAAGTTGCGGCGACCATGCGCGAAGCCATATTCACCATCCTGGTCGCGGACCTCGTGATGAGCACCGACAACATTCTCGGCGTCGCCGCCGCGAGCAACAATAACATCTACCTGCTTCTATTCGGGCTGATCGTCAGCATGGCCATCATCATGTGGATGGGCAGCATTGTCGCCAGGCTCATCAATCAATTCTTGTGGCTTTCTTATATAGGAGCGGCCGTCATCGCATGGACCGGAGCGTCGATGATCTTCGACGATCCCCTGCTGGAAGGGAAAAGCTGGACCGGACGCAACGTCGCCTACGTTTCCGCCGCTGCCATCACGATAGCAGTGACTGCATTTGCCCACTGGTTCCATCGCGTTCGGAGGTCTGATTAACAGAAACGTCATGTAACGGGCGGCCTCCGGCTGGCGTATTTCAAGTCATTAGCGTCTGGCCTCTAAAGAACGGAAACGATTCACCGGGAGGATTTAATGAAGTCGAAGCTGAGTATCTTATTGATTTGTATGTTTGCAATGGCTGGCTTGGCCCTGGCCCAGGCAAAAGTGGACGGCAAATGGAGCGCCACAATCGAGGGCGGCCGCAGAGGACCGCAAATGGTCACGATAACGCTTATGTCGAATGGCGGCAAAGTGACCGGCACGATCGACGCCGGCGGCCGCGGCGGGCCGGTGATGATCGAGGAAGGGATGATCAGCGGAAATACCGTTAAGTTCAAGCAGAAACAGATGGGCCGGAACGGCGAAGTCATTCTGAACTACACCGGCACGCTCAGCGGCGACGAAATCAAGTTCAAGCGGGAGCAGGAAGGCGGCCAGGGTATGCCCGTCGAATTCACCGCAAAGAGAGCCGGTTAGCCGAGCGCTTTTCTTTCAACATGGCGTGTGAGCGCCCCCTGCCGGCCGTAAGGTCGGCAGGGGGGCGCTCACACGCACCTTTCAGCTGTAGCCCACCAGACGATTCACAACCCTCAGTAATCGGAACGCATCCGGCAGGTAGAAACCGATCAGGCTGGAGACATCAAATCCGGGCCGCACGGGATTGACATGCCCATACATGCGCAACAAAGTCACACTGCTGTTCAGCCCTTTTGCGCGCGCCGCCCGGTCGAACTCGACACTCTGGCTCGATGGAATGACCGGGTCGTCCATGCCATGAACAAGAATGAGCGGCGCCTTCAGCTGCGCCAGAAAAGTTGCGGGGGACAGCGCCGCAAGCCTGGCCTGAGTGGAGTGCGGCAGATCGCTGAATCGCGCGCGAAATTCGCCGGGGGTTTGCGCGGCAAAGAGACGCGCGATCCGTTCACGGCCGATCTCGTCGGCGGCAAGATCCGGATTTGCCGTCAGGTATGCCCACTTCGCATACGCCACCGGCGGCTCCGGCCCGGTGACAAGAAACTCCAGCGCCTCGCGGATATCGAAGTAACCGCCGAAGGCCAGTATGAACCGAACATGATCGCGGATGTCCGCATCGGCGGCAGCGGCCATGGCGGGACCACAGCCGTAGCTGAAGCAGGCAATTCCGGCATCGCGCCCGATTAATTCGAAGGTGTTCCTGATGTTGAGAGACTCCGCCGGCGTCAAATGTACCTTCCGCATCTCAGCGAAGTCGGGGACGTAGACTTCGAAACCCGACTGCGCGAGGCCGTCGGCGATACGGACGAGGTCGAGGCTGTTTTTCCCGGTGGGATTAACGCCGTGAACGATCAGAAGCGCCGAAGGGAAAGCGTCATCGCCGTAGATATCGATCGGAATGCCGGCGTGCTCAACGCTTCGATGATGGACGGCGCCCTTCCAGGAATCGAGCGCCGCCGGGTAGCCGGCAAGCTTCAGGGCTAGAAAGCTGACGAGAAGTGCGCGGCGGAGAAAGAGCAAGAGGAATACGCCGCATGCAACCGCCACGAGCAGACGGCGATTTCGCGCCAAGCCGTCACGTCGTGTAGTCCGCATTGATGTGGATATAGCCCTCCGTCAGATCGCAGGTCCACACCTTTGCCGAGCCCTGGCCGGAATGAAGGACGACCCGGATCTGAATCTCCTTCTCCTTTAATTTTGCGCGTGCCGCTTCCAGCGTGGAAGCCGAGATGGGTATCCCGCCTATAAAGATGTCCACCCGATCCGATGAAAGGGAGACGCCCGAGTTCCCGATCGCGCCGACGATGCGGCCGAAATTCGGATCCGCTCCGTAAATTGCCGTCTTCACCAGCGGCGACCTGATGATGGTCCTGCCGATGGTATGCGCTGCTTCGTCGCCCGGCGCGCCTTCGATCGTGAGTTCGACGAATTTGGTGGCGCCCTCGCCGTCGCGGACGATCGCAGTGGCGAGGCTGGTGCAGACATTCAACAAGCTCTCGCGGAATTGCGCCGGATCGGGGCGCCGGCCGGATGCGCCATTGGCCATGACGACAACCATGTCGTTCGTCGAGGTGTCGCCGTCGATCGAGATGGAGTTGAATGACCGTTGCACGGCATAGCGCAGCGCCGCATCCAGTTCATCGTGGGAAATTTCGGCGTCGGTCATGATGAACGAAAGCATCGTGGCCATGTCCGGGTGGATCATCCCCGCGCCTTTTGCCACGCCGGCAATCTTTGCGCCTCCAACTTCGGCGGTGGCGATCTTCGGAACCGTGTCGGTCGTCATGATGCCGCGCGCGAGCAGTTCCAGATTCTCCGGCTGCAGCGAGGAAATCGCTTTCGGAATCGCTGCCCGGATCCTGTCCACCGGCAATGCCCGTCCGATCACACCGGTCGACGACACGACAATTTCGTTTCGCTTGCATCCGATCTGCTCCGCCAGCGCCTCGGCGGTGGCCTGCGCGTCGCGCAGTCCGGCCTCGCCCGTCGCGGCGTTGGCATTTCCGGAATTGACCAGCACCGCGCGAATCCGGTGGCCGCTATCCTGCAGATGCTTTTTTGAAACGACGAGTGGCGCGGCAATGAATGTGTTCTGAGTAAAGACCGCCGCGGTTGCAGCCGGCCTGTCGGAAAGAATCAGCGCCAGATCGAGCGCGCCGCCGGCCTTGATGCCGGCGGACACGGCCGACAGTGTGAATCCCTGTACAACCATCGTTTATTGATACACCTTTATTGATATACCTTGGCGCGCTTGAAATCGCCGCCCTTCACAATCGAAAGCGCCGCAACAGTGACGTGGCGGCGGAACGCTGCGTTGACCTGATCCAAGGTCAATGCTTCGAGCTTCGCATCCATGTCCTGGTCCCAGGCCAGAGTGCGCCCGTATTGTTCGCGCGAAGCAATCAGGTTGAGAAGACCCGCATCGCCCGAACGCGACTCCGTGCGCTGATCACGAATCGATTTTTTTGCAGCCGTCAGTTCGGCGGCGGTGAAGCCGTCGCGCAGAGTTTTGGTCAATTCGTCGACAAGACTCGCTTCCACTTTGGGCGCATTCACCGGATTCTCGATGGCGGCAGCGGAGAACACGGCGGCGTCGCCGTCCGTGGGCGCGCCAAAGCTCGATGAAACACTGTAGCTGAAGCCCTCCCGGTTGCGAACGCGATCGGGTAGCCGCGCCGTAATCGTACCCCCGAACATGAAGTTGGCCATGACCATTGCGGCGTAATCCTGGTCGGTATCCTTCATGCGAAGACGGATGGCCGCGGACAGCTGCGCATTCTCCTTGTCCGGAGTTTCGATCTTCGTATTGATGTGCTGAACATCTTTGTAGTTGTTCACGATCCTCTTGTATGGTGCGGAACTCTTCCACGAACCCAGCAGGTCCGCAGCGATGCCTTCCACCTCGGCAGTCTCGAACTTACCGACAACCGTCAGTTCACCTTGTGACGCGCCATAGAATTTTTCGTGAAATTTCTTCACGTCGTCCAGCGTGACTTTTTTGAGATCCTCGATTTCTTCATCGATCGTCCGGATGTGCCGCACATCGGTCCGCGGATAAGGACTGATGTTGGCCTGCAGAGCTTCCGACACCAGCGTCCCCGGCTCCGTGCGGCCGCGTTCGATCTGCGCGACACGTTGATTGCGGATCTGTTCGAAATCGGATTCGGGAAACGCCGGATTGCGAAGAATCTCCGCCGCAAGACGAATGGCGGGAATCAGGTTCTCCGCCGTGGTCGAAATGCTCGCGCCCGCGCTGCCGAGGCCGCCGCCCCGGACATTGATCGTGGCGTTGAGTTTTTGCATTTCGTCCTGCAGCTGCTGGCGGCTCCTGGTTTTGGTTCCCCGCATCAGCAGGGCGTCGGTCAGCTGCGCGACGGCAGCCTGTCCCGCCAGCGATGTTTCATCGCCAAAGCGAAGCGTCAAATCGGCCTGAACGCGGTTGCCTCGTGTGGCTTTGGGCAGCAGCGCCAGCCGGAAGCCGCCCGGAAGAGTTGAACGTTTGATGCGCTTTTCGATCACCGCTGGAGAAGGATCGATCGCTTCGCCGGTATCGACTTTGATGTCGGGGGTATAGGACCGGAGAAGCGCATCCAGCGCCGGAGCATCCGCTACAGTGGTGCGGTCCGGCGCGGCGTCCGGAATGAACATGCCGATGGTCCGGTTCGAATTCTTGAAGTATGTCTTTGCAACCTGCTGGACATCCTCGGAGCTGACCCGTTTCAGCTCTTCATAATTGGTGAACAGGAGACGCCAGTCGCCGTCGGCAATCGTCTCGGTCAGGTTCATCGCGAGTTGCTGAGAGTTTGCGAAAGTACGGTCCATGCCCTGGATGATCCGGGTCCTGGCGCGTTCGACTTCCTCTTTAGTTGGCGGTTCGGTCGAGAGGCGGCCGACATTATCGAGGATGATTTTCTTGACATCGTCCAGCGACTGATCGTCGCTGAGGGTGGCACTGATCTGGACCAGCCCCGGATCATGCATCTCGCCCACCGACATATTGACGTTCAGCGCTTTCTTCGTGTCCACGAGCGCTTTGTCCAGCCGTCCCACTCCGCCTCTTCCGGAGAGAATGCCCGACATGACTTCGAGTGAAGCCGCGTCCGGATGCGCCATCGACGGACCGTGATAAGCAATGACGAGGTTCTTTCCTTTTCCGACTCTGCGAAGCTCAACCGACCGTTCGCCATCCTGCGGCGGCTCGACGGTGTACATATCGTCCAGCTTCCGCGTGGGCCGCGGAAGCGCGCCGAGGGACGAGGCAATCATATCGAGTGTCTTCGATGGATCGATCCGGCCGGCAACCACAAGCACCGCATTGTCCGGCTGGTAGAACTTGGTTTTGAACGCGGCGAGCCGCTCGATCGGCACGCGCTCGATATCCGCGCGCGAGCCGATGACGGACTTGCCGTAGTTGTGCCAGAGGTAGGCGGTCGACATCACCCGCTCATCGAGAACCTCCTGAACGTTGTTCTCTCCGCGTTCGAATTCGTTGCGGACGACGGTCATCTCCGTATCGAGGAGCGCCTTTTCCATGCGCATGTTCACCATGCGCTCCGCTTCCAGACCAAGAGCCCATTTCAGGTTTTCATCCGAGGCATTCACCGTTTCGTAGTAATTGGTGCGGTCGTAATCCGTCGTACCGTTCCAGCGGGCGCCGTGGTCTTCCAGCTCCTTCTTGATGTCGCGGTCATGCGTGCTCTTGATGAAATTGATGTGTTCGAGCAGATGCGCCATTCCCGTTTCGCCGTAACCCTCATGCCGCGATCCGACGAGATAAACAATGTTGACGGTAAGCGTGCTGCTGCCGGAATCAGGCAGCAGCAGGACCCGCAGCCCATTGGGATAGGTGTATTCGGTGATTCCCGCCATCGATGCGCCCTTGGTGACGCCGCTGGGCAGCGTCTGGGCGGAAAGCGTGATGCTGAGCATGAAGATCGCGGCGAATGATGCGATGCGTTTCGCAGGCATGGTTCATCTCCTTCGACAAGGAAATTAGCCACAAAAAGCACATAAGGCACATAAGCTTTTGTGCTTTTTGTGCCTTTTGTGGCTAATCCCTTCTTATATACAGTGAGGAATAGTGTACTTCATCTCGAGCCGGTGCAGGGTCTGCCCGTGCTGGCGGGCGAGCACATCGGTTTCGTGTTCCCATTCATAGAACTGGCTGAGCATCACGGGGTCGCAATCGAGCGCCGCCAGACAACGGCGGTCTTCGAGGATCGACTGCGACAGGAGGTCGGTATAGAGGCGGCACGCCACTGCAAAGTCAGCGCCGCCGGTGCGGCCGAGTTCATCGAATAATGAACGGGCGCGGCGGTGGCTGGCGAGCTGCTGTTCGAGAGAAGCGAGACGAAGGAATTCTTCGGTGTTGTCGAGGCAGCGATGGCCGACATCGCGCATGAAAGCCAGGATGACGCGGACATCTTCCTGGTCCACCTCATCGCGGATTTCGATCCGCTCGCCGATCAGCCTCAAAACCTCCAGACCACAGTAGACCACCTGATGCTCTCGTGCTTTCGTTGCCGTCGCTTGCATATGTAACTCCGAGAATCTAAAAGCCGCTACATAGTATTTGAATCACTTATGGGGGCTAAGGATAGTAGTAGAAACCCTGCAGAGCAAGTTCTTTTTGTGGTACGATGTCCGCTTTCAAGGAACCGTATTGAGCGTATAGGAGGTAGCGTGAGCACAACTCTCAACGGCCAGGCCCCTGTCACCCAGAAGGATTCATCTTCTTCAGAGCAAAAACCACCATTTCCAGGCATTCCGACGACGTCGGACGGCGCAGGAATGGTTGTCTGGGTCGAAACTCATATCACACAGGGTGCGTGCGCATATCCGATCACTTCGTCCACGACGATGGGCGGTGGTTATCAAGCCGAAGTAGCCAACGGCAAGAAGAATCTCTGGGGCGAGGAGTTGGCTTTCATCGAGCCGGAATCCGAGCACAGCGCCGCCAGCACCTGCGAAGGTTTCGCGGTCTCGGGCGGCCGCGTGACGAACTTCACATCGGGCCAGGGACTGATCCTGATGAAAGAAGTCCTGTACACGATTTCCGGCAAACGCCTGCCGGTGGTCTTTCACATCGGCGCGCGCGCGCTGACCTCGCAGTCGCTGAATGTGCACACGGGACATGACGACGTCTATGGCGTCGCGGACTGCGGCTGGGGCGTCCTCTTCGCGCGCAATGCGCAGGAAGCCGGCGACCTGGCCTTGATCACCCGCCGCGCGGCGGAGGAAACGGAAACGCCGTTCCTGAATGTGCAGGACGGATTCCTCACGACGCACACGATCGAAAACGTGAAACTGCCGGAACCCGAGTTGATGAAACAGTTCGTCGACCACCCGTCGAAGCGCACCCGCGCTTTATTCGATCCTCGAATTCCTCTGATGTCCGGCGTCGTCCAAAACCAGGACAGCTACATGAAGGGCAAGATCGCGCAGCGCCGCTGGTACGACCGCGTTCTGCCGACGCTGAAGGCCGTGATGGATGAATACACACGCCTGACGGGCCGCAAGTACGACGTCGTCATCCCTTACCGGCTCGAGGACGCGGACTATGCCGTCGTCGGATCCGGCAGCATGATCGAAACCGGCGAAGCGGCAGTCGATTGGATTCGCGAAAACCTGGGAATCAAAGTCGGCTTGCTCCACGTCACCTGCTGGAGACCGTTTCCTTCGATTGAAATCGTTGAAGCGCTGCGGCATTGCAAGGGCATCGCGGTCATCGAACGCCTCGATATTCCGATGATGCAATCGAATCCTCTGCTTGCTGAAATCAAGGCTGCATTCGCGGACTCGGTGTCCGGAACGCCGGGTTACCCTGAATTAGACCGCGTGCCGAAGTTCTTCGGCGGCTCCGCCGGTCTCGGCAGCCGCGACGTTCGGGCCGGCGACTACATCGCGATCGTCGAGAACATGGTCAGCCAGAGCCCGCGCTATTACTTCTCGCTTGGAATCAAGCATGAGACGGCGCTTCCGATCACCAAAGACCCCGACGTCCGCTCTCCCGGATCCTTCTCGATGCGCGGCCACTCGGTCGGCGGGTACGGTTCGGTAACGACGAACAAGGTCATCGCGACCATCGCCGGCGAAGTATTCGGCATGGACGTGCAGGCATATCCGAAGTACGGATCGGAAAAGAAAGGTTTGCCGACCACCTACTACCTCACGATCGCGAAAGATCACATCCGCGTCCACTCCGAACTGGAACACGTGGAATTCATTCCTCTCAACGACGTCAACGCCTTCAATCTCGAAAATCCTCTGGCCGGCCTCTCGCAGAACGGAATGGTTTTTGTGCAGAGCCCGAAAACCGAGACCGATCAGATCTGGGCGGCGGTTCCGGGCTGGGCGCGGCGCGAACTGATTCAGAAGAACGCCAGGGTGTTCGCTCTCGATACGGTAAAAATCGCGAAGGAAGTTTCGTCGCTGGCCGACCTCCAGCAGCGCATGCAGGGCATCGTGCTGCTTGGCGCGTTCCTGCGCGTCACGCCGTTCACCTCCGAAAGCGGCATCAGTGATGAAGACCTGTTCAAGGGCGTCGAAAAAGCGCTGAGAAAGTATTTCGGTAAACGGGGCGAACGCGTGGTGCAAGATAACCTGCAGGCTGTTTCGCGCGGTTACCGCGAGTTGATGGAGATTCCACGTGACGTCATGTTGGCGAACCCCGGCAAGGGCGCCGCAGTGAACGCATAGTCGAGACTACTTAAGGAGTAACAATGAACGAATTCGATGTACCCGTTGAAGAACTTGCCGAAGACATTCGATTGAATGTCGTCGACGTCGCGGACTTCAACGAGCGCGTGGTTGGCGCTTATGAAAAAGGCACTGCGGAAAAAGGCCTCGCGGCCGATGATGCCGTCGGCCGCAGCATCATTCCGGCCGCCACCGGAGCATTTCGGGACTTCAGCTACATCGCTCCCGACATCCCGTTGTTCATCACGGAAAACTGTGTCGGCTGCATGGACTGCGTGACCGAGTGCCCCGATACCGCGATTCTCGGAAAGGTCGCGGAGCCGGCCACACTCGAAGAACGGCTTTCCAAGGTCGAAGATCCTGAAATGCGCGACAGCATGGCGAAGCAGTGGGCTGTCACGAACAAGTATTTCAACGTCATCGAAAAGAAAAATCCGGGCGGCGGCGGAAAGTTCGGCATCTTCATCGATCCCACGAAGTGCAAGGGCTGTGCGGAGTGCGTCGACGCCTGCGGCGATCACAATGCCTTGAAGATGATCCCGAAAGACGACAAGAACATGGACTGGTTCAAGACCGCGTTCAACTTCTACCGCGGCATGCCCGAGACGCCGAAGAAATACATCAACGAGAAGGCTCTCTCCGACATGATGCTGGCCGAACGCTCTCTGCTCTACGTCGGCGGCGCGGGATCCTGCATGGGATGCGGTGAAGCCACGGCGATCCGCATGATGCTGGCGGCGACCGGCTTCGTTTACGGCAAGGAAAACATCGGCATGGTCGCGGCCACAGGCTGCAACACGGTGTATACCTCCACCTACCCTTACAATCCGTATGAGATCGCGTGGACCAATTCCCTTTTCGAAAACGCTCCGGCAGTCGCCATGGGCGTGCGGGCGAAATGGGACACCAACGGCTGGCACAAAAAGCGGCTGTGGATCATCGGCGGCGACGGCGCCATGAACGATATCGGATTCCAGTCCCTGTCGCGCATGCTCGCGGCCGGAATGGACATCAAAGTCATCGTTCTGGATACCCAGGTCTATTCGAATACCGGCGGCCAGACCTCGACCAGTTCGTTCAAGGGCCAGGACGCCAAGATGAGCTTCCACGGCAAAACGATCCCCGGCAAGAAGGAGAACCGGAAGGAACTCGCAAACATCTGCATGATGCACAAGGATGTTTACGTCGCGCAGACCACCTGCGCGCATCCCAACCACTTCTATAAGGCCGTGATGGATGCCAACGAATATCCGGGTCCCGCCATCGTGAACGTCTTCACGACGTGCCAGCCGGAACATGGAGTTGGCGACAACATGGCCGAGCATCAGGCGAAACTGGCCGCCGATTCACGCTCCTTCCCGATCTTTATTTACGATCCGCGCAAGGGCTCACGATTCAAAGAACGGCTCAGCCTTGCGGGCAACCCGAACATGAAGGAAGACTGGTACGTGAATCCGAAGACCGGTGAACCGACGGATTTCATCGCGTTTGCCCGCTCCGAGGGCCGGTTCTCGAAACACTTCGATAAGGATGGCAATCCTTCCGCGACGCTTCTTGCGTCAAATCAGGAACGGCTCGAAAACTGGAGACTGTTGCAGGAACTCGCGGGAGTGAAGTAAGAAAATAGCCACAAAAGGCACAAAGGGGAAATGGCATCTTGACCATTTTCCCTTTTGTGCCTTTTGTGGCTAATCCTCTTCGTTGCATATGAGCACGGACCTCGAAATCAAGCTCCTCAAGGAAACGATTCTTGCTTTGCGGGAAGAGCTCGAGAAGGTACGCTTCGAGGAGCGCGAACACATCGAACAGGCGATTGCCGGCGCCAACGACGAAATACGGCAGCTGCGGGCGAGCGTCGTCGATTTGAGAAGCGAGCTGGAACAGAAAGAGGCGCAATACGATGAGCAGGTGCGCGGCATGAAGCTGCAGCACAGCCGTGAACAGACCGATCTGCACAAGACCATCGCAGCTCTCCGTCAGAATCTGGAAGAACTGAATGAAAGCGTCGAGAAAATCCGCCGGCCCTCACAAACTGCGGCGAGCGCGCCTCGCTGAACTGCTCCTCGAAGTTTCCAACAAGATCGCCGTCGCGGCCAACCTATCTGAGGCTTTCGACGTGCTTGCCGACTACACGGCCTCGGTCGTCAATTCGGAGCAGGCTTCGGTCTTCCTCAATGATCGACGGACCAGCGAACTCTACACACGCATTACCAGCGGCAAATACACGCGCGAAGTCCGCATGATGAACCACGTCGGCATTGCCGGACACGTCTTCACCACCGGCAGAGGCCTGATTATCGCGGATGCCTACGCGGACGAACGGTTCAATCCCGAGGTCGACAGGAACACGGGATACATCACCAAAAACATCCTCTGCGTGCCCCTTCGCACCTTGAGCGGCCACGTCATCGGTGTATCGGAAGTTCTCAACAGAAAAGAGGGCGGCTTCACCATAGACGACCTGGAACTGCTCGAAGCAGTCGTGCGCCAGGCCGCCATCGCACTGGAAAGCCGCCGGACGGCGGAAGAGATCGAAAAGGACCGGCAGCAGCAGCTTGAACTGCTCAAAGTCGTGTCGGAAGTCGCGACTGAAATCAAGCTCGGACCGCTGCTCCAGAAGCTCATCCACGCGATCACCCGGATGCTCGACGCGGAACGCTCAACACTGTTTCTCAATGATGAGAAGAGCGGCGAACTCTACACCGAGATCGGTGAAGGCCTGGGAGCGACGCAGATCCGTTTTCCGAACCACGTGGGCATCGCGGGCACTGTCTTCAAGTCCGTCGAGTCGGTCAATATCCCGCACGCCTATGCCGATCTCCGCTTCAATCCCAGTTTCGACAAACGGACCGGCTTCTTCACCCGATCCATTCTTTGCGTACCTGTCGTCAATAAGGACGGCAAAACGATCGGCGTCACCCAGGTGCTCAACAAGAAGGGCGGCACCTTTACCTCGGAAGACGAAGCACGCCTCAAGGCGTTCACATCGCAAATCGCAATCGCGCTGGAAAATGCCAAGCTGTTCGACGATGTCCAGAACATGAAGAACTACAACGAGAGCGTACTGGAAAGCATGTCGTCCGGCGTGATCACTCTCAACGAGGACGGCCTCGTGGTCACGTGCAATTCGGCGGGCCTGCGAATCATGAAGATCCGTCCCGAAGACATCCTCAAGCGCAGCGCTGCGGAGGTCTTTTCGGAATCGAACACGTGGATGGCTGAAAAAGTCGACCTCGTCAGCCAGAAGCAGACGCAGGAAGTCACGATGGACGCCGAAATGAGATTCGGCGGAGAAAAGGTTTCGGCCAACGTGACAATCCTGCCGCTCATCAGCACGCAGAAGAAGAAACTCGGTTCCCTGATCATGATCGATGACATCACCAGCGAGAAGCGGCTGAAATCAACCATGTCGCGTTACATGGATCCGTCGGTGGCGGAGAAAATGCTTGAGGCCGGCGCCGAAATCCTGGGCGGACAGAGCAGCGTCGCGACCGTGCTGTTCTCCGATATCCGCAGCTTCACGACACTGACGGAGGAACTCGGCCCGCAGGCCACCGTCAGCCTGCTCAACGAGTACTTCACGATCATGGTCGACTGCATCCAGTACGAAGGCGGCATGCTGGACAAATTCATCGGAGACGCGATCATGGCCGTGTTCGGAACCCCGATGGCCCACGATGATGATGCGGACCGGGCGATCCGGGCCTCGATCCACATGCTGCTGGAATTGAATACATACAACCAGCGCCGGACGGCCGACGGCAAGAAGCCGATCCACATCGGGATCGGCATCAATACGGACAGCATTGTTTCCGGAAACATCGGTTCGCCGCGCCGGATGG
>DASXLG010000045.1 GCA_036496425.1 Terriglobia bacterium
ACCAAAGGCCGCGGCAACGGCTACGTGGTGACGCTTGGGGGCAGGCGCGTCTATATCAGCGGCGACACCGAGGACATCCCTGAAATGCGCGCACTGAAGAACATCGACGTGGCGTTTGTCTGCATGAACCTGCCCTACACGATGACGGTCGAACAGGCCGCGGGCGCCGTGCGCGCGTTCAAGCCGAAGGTTGTTTATCCGTATCATTATCGCGGCAGCGACACTGAAAAGTTCAAGCAACTTGTCGGCAACGACAGCGGTGTGGAAGTGCGGCTGCGGGATTGGTATAAATGACGAGTACCCGGGGTGACTTTCACACGCCAATGCTTGCTGGCGGCGGCCTCAACGTGAAAAGATTTGCGGCGCTGGCTGAAGCACGCCATAAGTGGGCGAAAACCAGCCGATGAAATTGGCCGTTGAACGCTTGTGCCTGCTCGCCGGAATCGCTTTTTTCGCCCACTCACCCGTCTTCGCCGCGGATGAAACAAACGCGGCTGCGTGGAAAATCATTCTGCAGCCGGACAACCAGCTGCCGTTCGGAATCGAAAAACGTGTTCCATGGACGGCTTCACGGCTGGTCGGCTCACCCGACCCGCCGTTGCCCTACGTCGCGAAGCGCGTCTTTCCGAAGCTCAAGTTCAAGGAGCCGGTGGACTTGGCACATACGCCGGCCATGGACCGCCTGTTTGTCGCCGAACAGTCGGGAAAGATTTTTTCATTCAAGAACGATTCCAGCGTCGGTCAACCCGACCTTGTCATGGATCTGCACAGCGGTATTCCGGAATTTACCCAGCTTTACGGAATGGCATTTCATCCCGGCTTCGCGACGAACCATTTCGTCTATCTCTGCTACGTTTTAAAAGATGGTTTGCCGGACGGCTCGCATGTGTCGCTCTTCACCGTGGCGCAGACCGATCCGCCGCGCATTGATCCGTCGAGCGAGAAGATCGTCATCACCTGGCTTTCAGGCGGGCACAACGGCGGTTGTCTCAAGTTCGGGCCAGACGGTTGCCTCTACATCTCCACCGGAGACACCGCGTCGCCCGATCCGCCCGACCCGCTGAACACGGGCCAGGACATCAGCGATCTGTTGTCGTCGGTGCTGCGCATTGACGTTGACCACGAAGGGGGTGGAAGACCGTATCGCGTGCCGGCGGACAATCCGTTCGTGAACACAACCCGGGCGCGCCCGGAAGTGTGGGCTTACGGCTTCCGCAATCCATGGCGGATGAGCTTCGATCCGGAGACGGGCGCGTTGTGGGTCGGCGACGTGGGCTGGGAACTGTGGGAGATGATTCATCGCGTTGAGCGTGGCGGAAACTATGGCTGGAGCATTGTTGAAGGCCCGCAGTCGGTCAAACCGAACGGAAAAGTCGGGCCGACGCCCATTCTTCCGCCGGTTACCTCACATCCACACACCGAGGCCGCGTCCATCACGGGCGGCTGCGTCTATCATGGCAAACGACTGCGCGAACTCGATGGCGTTTATATTTATGGCGACTGGGTGACTGGAAAGTTCTGGGGACTTCGCCATGACGGCAAACAGGTCACCTGGCGTCGCGAACTGGCCAACAGCACGATGCAAGTCGTTTGTTTCGGTGAAGACAATGCCGGCGAGCTCTACGCGATGGACTATGGCGGCGGCGTTTTCCAACTCGAACCAAACCCGGTCCCGGACAACAGTTCGAGCTTTCCACGGAAACTGAGCGAAACCGGCCTCTTTGCCTCGACGGAAGAAGACAAGCCGGCGTCGGGCGTGGTTCCGTTCTCGGTCAACGCCGAACTCTGGAGCGATGGCGCCGCTGCGGAGCGGTTCGCCGCCTTTCCGGGGGCCACAGGAGTTTACAAGGGCAAGGACCTTTGGGGTTCGGTGAAGTGGATCTTTCCCTCGAACGCCGTTCTGGCGAAGACACTGTCGTTGGAAATGGGGCCGGGCAACGCGCAGAGCCGGCGCCGCATCGAAACGCAGATCCTTCATTTCGACGGCGTGAACTGGCACGGCTACGCGTATCAGTGGAATGACGCTCAGACCGACGCCACGCTGGTGGGGTCGGCAGGAGCGGATCGTGCGTTTGAGATCGCCGATGCGCAGGCGGCCGGCGGACATCGCCGGCAGACGTGGCATTTTCACAGTCGGGCGGAATGTTTGC